>JAOUEE010000111.1 GCA_029858875.1 Acidimicrobiia bacterium | reverse complement strand
GACGCTGGCTCGACGTGCTCGAGCGCACCGCCCGGGCCGAGCGTCGCGTCGCGCCGGTCAGCTCCCGCTTGCTCGCCGCCGTGGCGGCCAACCTCTACAAGCTCATGGCCTACAAGGACGAGTACGAAGTGGCCCGTCTCATGCTCGATACCGACGGCATGGCCGAGGCCCGTCGGTTGGCCGGCCCCACCGGGCGGATCGCGTGGAAGCTCCACCCACCGATGCTGCGGTCGTTGGGCATGAGCGAGAAGCTGGGCGTGGGTTCGTGGGGCGAGCCCGCGATTCGGGCGCTGGCCCGAGCCAAGCGGCTGCGGGGGACCGTCGCCGATCCCTTCCGGTGGACCGAGGTACGACGCGTCGAGCGAGCCCTGCCGGGCGAGTACATCGACGCCATCGACCGGGTGCTGCTCCGACTCGACGCCGACAATCTCGACGATGCGGTGACCCTGGCCGAGCTGCCCGACCTGGTCCGCGGCTACGAGGAGATCAAGCTCGACCGCGTGCGTGACTACCGCGACCGACTGGCAGCGGCCAGCGCGACCTTCGACTGAGCGCTCCCTCGGCGCGCCGGGCAGTGTGGGGCGGATGAGCAGCCCCAAGATCACTTTCGTCGGCGCCGGCAGCACGGTCTTCGCCAAGAACCTCCTGGGTGACATCCTGAGCTTCCCCGAGCTGGCCGAGGCCACGTTGTCGCTGTTCGACATCGACGCCGACCGGTTGGCCACCTCCGAGGTCGTGGCCCGACGGGTGGCGGAAACGCTCGGGGTGAACCCGACGATCGAAGCCACCACCGATCGATCGCGTGCGCTCGACGGCGCCGACTACGCCATCAGCATGTTCCAGGTGGCCGGCTACGAACCGGGCACGGTCATCGATTTCGAGATCCCCCGGTCGTACGGTCTCCGTCAGACGATCGGCGACACCCTCGGCATCGGCGGCATCATCCGCGCCCTGCGCACCATTCCGGTGTTCCTCGAGCTGGCCGCGGAGATGGAGCAGCGGTGCCCGCGGGTGCGTCACCTCAACTACGTGAACCCCATGGCCATGAACTGCTGGGCCCTGGACCGGGCCACATCGATCGACACCGTCGGGCTGTGCCACAGCGTGCAGGGCACCGCCCAGCAGCTGGCGCGCGACATCTCGATCCCGATCGACGAGATCGAGTACCGCTGCGCCGGTATCAACCACATGGCCTTCTACCTGGCGTTCACCCACCACGGGCGAGACCTCACCCCCGACATCCAGCGGGTCATCGACGAGGACCGTGTCCCGGACTGGAACCGCGTGCGCTACGAGCTGTTCCGGCGCTTCGGTCACTTCGTCACCGAGTCCAGCGAGCACTTCGCCGAGTACGTCCCGTGGTTCATCAAGAGCACCCATCCGGAGCTGCTCGAACAATTCAACATCCCGATCGACGAGTACCTACGGCGTTGCCGGGTGCAGATCACGGCCTGGGATTTCATGCGCCGCAAGTTCGAGGACCCCGACATCGATCTGTCCGACGAGTACGCCGAAGCCATGCGCCGAGCCGGCGTGCCCGACAAGCACATCCCCATCGCGGTGTACGGGTTCGAGCACCTCAACGAGGTGAACCGCAGCGACGAGTACGGCTCGCTCATCATCCACAGCCTCGAGACGGGCCAGCCACGCACGATCTACGGCAACGTCCGCAACGGTGACCTCATCGCCAACCTGCCCGAGGACTGCTGCGTCGAGGTGCCGTGCCGGGTGGACGGTGACGGGATCCACCCCGAGCCGATCGGCTCGCTGCCGCCGCAGCTGGCCGCTCTCATCCGCACCAATGTCAACGTGCAGGAGCTGACGGTCGAGGCCGTCCTCACCGGCGAGCGCGAGCACGTGTACCACGCCGCCCTGCTGGATCCCCACACCGCGGCCGAGCTCTCGGTCGATGAGATCGTGGCCATGGTGGACGACCTGATCGAGGCGCACGGCGACTGGATCCCCGACGCGTTGCGGGTGAATCAGCCCTCCGGCCCGCGCGCTCATGGTGCTGAGTAGAGCGAATCCCTCACCTGGCTGGTGACATCACCCGGTAGCGCCCGCGTCCCATACACCTGGCGCGGAGCGCAGATGGTCGGCGTCGCCCGCCCGCTGGCGGACCTCGGTCCAGCCCGGTTCAGTCGGATTCGTCCGAGGCGGGAGCGGCGTCATCGTTGAGGCCGCCGACCGCAGCCAGCGCGGTGGCCAGCACCACGGCCCGCTCGTACACGACGGTGAAGTAGTGCATGGCTGCCCCTTCCTGACCCGGGATGGGAGGCCGGCCCAACGAACGCACGACCGCCGTCACATCCGGGGAGCTGGGGTCGTAGTCGCGCGGCTCGGGCAGCGTGGTCGGATCGCCCCAGAACAGGCGCGGCGACTGCTTGGACTTCTTGCTGCGGTTGCGGTTGCGACTGCGGGTCTTCTTGGCCGGGCGTTTGGCCGATCCGTTGTTGCCGCTCATGACGTTGCTGCCTCCATCTCGGACAACTCGTCGGCGGTGAGCAGCATCGCGTCGTCGATGCCCAACACCTGCTGGAGCTGCGTCGGATCGAGATCGCCGATGGAGCTCGACTTGGGAAGCACCAGGTCGGCGATCTGACGTTTGCCGGCCACGACCTCCTCGACCCGTTCGTCGACGGTGCCCGGGCACACCAACCGGTGACAGATCACCGTGTGGTCCTGACCGATGCGCCACACCCGGTCGCGAGCCTGGTCCTCGACCGCCGGATTCCACCATCGGTCGTACAGCACCACGTGATTGGCCGCCGTCAGGTTGAGGCCGGTGCCACCGGCCTTGAGCGACAACACCATCGCGCCGGCCGTGGTGGACTTCTGGAAGTTGGCCACCATGCGGTCACGGGCACCTCGCCCCAGGCCACCGTGGTAGCAGTTGATCTTCTTTCCCGTCCGCTCGGTGAGGTACACGGCCAACCGCTCGCCCCAGGTGGCGAAGTGGGTGAAGACCAACACCCGCTCGTCGGCCGCGAACACGTTGTCGATGATCTCGTTGAGACGTTCGAGCTTGCCCGACCGGCCCTCGAGGGACTCCCCGTCGTCCTGGTAGTTCACCGGGTGGTTGCAGATCTGTTTGAGGGCGGTGATGGCAGCCAGCACCGCGCCCTTGCGCTCGGGGGTCCCGGCGGCCTGCTCGTTGGCCTTGACGACCAGCGAGTCGATCACCGCCTGGTAGAGCCCGATCTGCTCGGGTGTCATGGCGCAGTGATCGAGCTCGTCGATGCGATCGGGCAGCTCGGCGGCGATGGCCGGTTCGGCCTTGGTGCGGCGGTACACGAGGATGCCGTTCAGTGCCTTGAGCGCTTCCTCGCCGCCTCCCTTCACCTTGTTTTCGGGGGTGAGCTGGGCAATGAACGCGGCCCGGGGGCCCAGCAGGCCCGGATTGGCCCAGTCCAGGATGGACCACAGGTCGCCCAGGCCGTTCTCGATGGGCGTACCGGTGAGGGCGACCCGGGTCCGAGCCTCCAGCCGGCGAAGTTGCTGAGAGGTCTCGGCCAGAGGGTTCTTGATGGCCTGCGCCTCGTCCAACACGACCTTGCCCCATTGGATCTCACAGAGCTGATCCATGTCGCGCACCGCCGTTCCGTACGTGGTGATGACCACGTCGGCCTTCTCGACCGCCTTGCGGAGCCGCACACCCTTCTTGCGGTTGGGACCGTGATGCACGAGTACGTCCAGATCCGGCGTGAACCGGGCCGCCTCGGCCGCCCAGTTGCCCACCACGGCGGGCGGGGCCACGACGAGGCCCGAGCCATGCTCCCGATCTCCCGCCAGGTTGGCGAGGGTCGTGGGGGTCTTGCCCAACCCCATGTCCAGGGCCAGACAGCCACCCAGGCCGGCATCGTCGAGGAAGTCGAGCCAGGCGAGGGCATCGGCCTGATAGCTGCGCAGCTCGCCCACGAAGTGCTCGGGGCTGATCTCGGGGTGTTCGGGCAGATCATCGAGGCTGCGGAGCAGGTCGGCCGCCCAGGCATCGCCGGCGATGGATATCGAACCGAACGGGCTGCCCTCCAGCCCGAGGGCATGACGCAGCATGTCGGCGCCCGTGAGGCGGGTCTTGTCGGCCCGTTCGGCCAGCGCGGCGGCGGCCTCGGCCAGGTCGGCCTTGTCCAGCTCGACCCAACGCCCCCGCGACTGCACCAGCGGGCGGGCCTCGGCGGCCAAGCGGCTGATGTCGGCTGCACTCAGCTCGACATCGTCGAACACGGCCGACCAACGGACGTTGGCCAGCTGCTGGGCGCCGACCACCGTCTCCTGAGCGTCCTCGGCGGTGAGTCGCAACGAAGCCGTGGCCCGCTTGCGGGACAGTGGCGGAACCCGCACGTCGAAGCCGGCCGCCGTGAGGGACTCTCCCGAGGCGGTCATCAGCTGCCATGCCTCGTCCTGGGAGAGGAGCACCTCCCCCCGTCGGCGGCCACCGGGTCGAAGCAGCTCGGGGAACACCCGCTCGAGACGGTCGAGCTCCTTGCTCACCGACTTGGAACGGCTCTTGGATGCCGTGGTGAGGGTGACCTCGACCGGTTCGAGGACACCGTCGGCATTGGACACCAGCACCGCGGCGTGCCACGCACCCATGTCATCGGGGGGATCGAGCTGCACGATGAGACGATCGACCGGGGCCTTCACCACCGGCTGCGCCCACTGCGACAGCCGGCGCACCACCTCGGCGCCGACTGTGCCCATGGCCCGGAAAGCGGTGCCATCGAGGCGGCAGATGACGGCTTCGCCGACATCGGTGCGCGTCCGCGCCTGCGGTGGTGGGGCCGGAAGGTCGAGCTGGGAAGCCGCGGTCCGAACGATGGCGTCGGCCAGGTCGGCCAGGACGGCATTGACGAACGCCGGGCGGTCGCGATGGGGCGTGCACACCATGGCTGCCCCGGGCAGCGAGTCCACCAGACCCGACACGATGCCCGGCTCGACGAGCGCGGGGATCCAGCGCACGTGGAACGTGGCCAGGCCGTCGTCGGCGCCGTTGCGGCCGCCCTTGAACTTCATCAGCTGGGGCACGACCTTGCCCTGAGCCACCAGCTCGATGGCCGCCGCGGTGACCAGGCCCATCCAGGTGGTGGTGGCACCGACACCCTCGTCGCTGGCGGTGTCCCCGAGCGCGGCCAGCCATCCGAGGGTGGACGTGAGCTGAGCCGACACGGTGGGAGCGGTACCCCCTCCAGGCAACTTGATCGGGTCACGTTCCTCCCAGGCGATGGCACCTCCGCCCAGGGCGTCGAGGCGCCGCAGCAGGGCATCGGCCGATTCGGCCTCGGCCCGATATCCGGCGGCCCACGCCACCAGCCGACCCTCGGCCCACGACAGCTGGAGCTGCACCTCGCCCTCGTCGGGGATGGGATCCTCGATGTCGGCGGGGGCGGTGGTCTCGGTCTTCGGGGCCGGATCGGATACCGGCGCCGGCGGCGGCCCGATCAGCGCGGTCAACGCGTCGTCGATGCGATCGCACTCGCGATCGAGATCCTCGATGATGTTGGCTCGGCCGGGGCCGCTCTCGGTGGCGGTCACCAGCTCGAGGGCATCCTCTGTCCGGTTCAGCAGGCGCCAGAGGCTGGCCTCCCACAGCTCTTCATCGGAGCGGAGCAAGGTCAGGTCGGCGTCGGACGCGGTGCCGTCGATGACGGCCTGTGCCGCACGGTCGAAATCGGCCGACGAAACGGTCGGAACGCGGGTGGAGGTAACGAGTCTCTCCTCGAGCTCTGTCGCCAATTGCCAACGCAGGTGTCCAGCGGACCCCCACTTCCCGATGTCGTCGGCCGCCACGCAACTGGCGCCACCGAGATCGGGGACGGCATCACGTCGAGTGATGCCGGTTCAGAGTCCAATCGTACCCGCTGACGGACCCAACTACGCCAACCGCTCGGCACCACCGGCCGCCTCGCCTACAGTTCGGCCATGGCCGAAGCCGCCGATCCCGACGTGTTGGCCGCCATGCGCGAGCACGGTTTTGCCGTCCTGCCGGGAGTGCTCCAGACGGCTCAGATCGATCGAGCCCTGACCGCGCTGGACGCAGCGGCCCAGGCCAGCGACCGGCGCGGCATACCGACCCGCCTGGAGACG
Organism: Acidimicrobiia bacterium; assembly: GCA_029858875.1. Classification (GTDB taxonomy): domain Bacteria; phylum Actinomycetota; class Acidimicrobiia; order Acidimicrobiales; family SHLQ01; genus JAOUEE01. Next base: position 4,865 of record JAOUEE010000111.1, on the reverse strand, counting down.
CTCGATCCCGGCGGCTGCAACATCCGGGTCTACGACCTCATCGAGCACGACCCCGTCTTCGCCGAACTGGCCTCACACCCCTGGGTCATCGCCCACGTGGACGAGTTGCTCGACCACGACCTGATGATCTCCAACTTCAGCGCCAACACGGCGCTGCCCGGCAGCCGGTCGATGAACGCCCATTGCGACCAGTCCACCGTGATGCCCGAGCCCTGGCTGGAGCAATACACCATGAATGCGATCTGGTGCCTCCACGACGTGGACGAGGCCAACGGCGCAACCCGGTATCTCCCCGGTAGCCATCGCATCACGGGCTGGGCCCAGGTCCCCGACGACCCGAAGGCCGGCATGGCGTCGTTTCGGGCATCGGCCGGCAGCGTCATCCTCATGGACGGTCGCCTGTGGCACACCTCTGGCGAGAACCGCACCGCCTCGCGCCGGCGCTCGCTGCTGTTCGCCTTCTACAGCCGGTCGTTCCTCCGCCTCCAGAACAACTGGTTCCAGGCGCTGTCGGCATCCACCCAGGCCGCGCTGTCACCGCAGCTTCGGCACTGGCTGGGACTCAGCGGCGGCAACATGAAATACGGCACCTACCTCGCGAGCGCGCCTGACGATTGACCGGGCGGGTGTGATCACCGTCATATGCAGGGCGGCGCCACACGCATAGGGTTGGCCCATGACGGTCACCGACAGCGTCCCCTTCTTCAATCCGCTGGAGCCGGGCTACATCGCCGATCCGTATCCCCACTTGGCCGAGATGCGCGACCACGCCCCGGTGCAGCAGACCCTGGCCGGGCCGTGGGCCGTGTTCCGCCACGCCGATGTCTTCCGGGTGCTGCGCGACCCCACCCTGAGCGTCGACGACGCCAACGCCGACATCGACGACAGCGAACGGGCCGCCCTGTTCGACGACCTGGTCGCCGAGTTCGGCATCTCCGACGACAACCACTCGATCCTCAACACCGACCCGCCCGACCACACCCGCCTGCGTCGACTGGTCAGCAAGGCCTTCACGCCGCGTGCCATCGAAGCGCTACGACCCCGCATCCAACAGCTGGTCGACGCAGCCCTCGACCGCATGGCCCGGACAGGTCGGGCCGACGTGGTCGACGAGCTGGCCTTTCCGCTCCCCTTCGACGTGATCTCCGAGATGTTGGGCATGCCCGAGGCCGACAAGGACCTGATACGCGACTGGTCCGGAGCCATGGTCAAGACACTGGATCCCATCATCAGCGAGGCCGAAGCTCGGGCCGCCTTCGCCGCGGCCCGACAGATGGACCAGCACATCGATCAAGTCATCGAGTGGAAGCGGGCCAACCCATCCGACGACCTCCTGACCGCCCTCATCGACGTCGAGGACGACGGTGATCGGCTGTCGGCCATCGAGCTGCGCGACCAGGTGGTGCTGCTGTTCATCGCCGGCCACGAGACCACGGTCAATCTGATCGGCACCGGCATCCATGTGCTGCTGGGTGAACCCGAGCAACGCGAGCGTTGGCGCTGCGATCCCTCCGTCGAGGCCAACGCGGTCGACGAGCTGCTGCGCTACATCGCCCCCGTCCAGTTCTCACGGCGTATCGCCACCGCCGACCTCGAGATCGACGGTGTGGTGATCCCCGAGGGATCGTTCGTCTTGACCTGTCTGGCTTCGGCCAACCGCGACCCAGCGTTCTGGGGTCCGTCGGCCGACCGTCTCCAACTCGATCGTGAAGGCGCCGGTCAGCACGTCTCATTCGGTAGCGGGGCCCACTATTGCCTGGGAGCTTCGTTGGCCAAGCTCGAAGGCCAACTGGCCATCGGCTCGTTCATCCGGCGGTTTCCCGACGCCACCGTCGTCGGCGAGCCCGAGTGGAACGGTCGCATCAACCTCCGCGGCCTCGAGACGCTCATCGTCGACGTCGCCTGACCCGGGCGACCCGCTTCCTACACTGGGCCGGTGACCCGTTCGGCCCCGCTTCGCCTCCGGCCCGGCCACCTCCTGTTCGCGGCGATGCTGCTGCTCGGCGCCGTCGCCCTGCCCGTCGACCCCGTCGGCGCCGCACCGACCATGTGCGAGCGAGCCTCGGCCACCATCATCGGCACGGCCGGTGCCGACTGGCTCCAGGGGACCCCGGGGCGCGACGTGATCATGGGGCTGGGCGGCGACGATCACATCAACGGTCTGGCCGGCGACGACCTCATCTGCGGCGGAGGCGGGCACGACGCGATCCACGGGGGGATCGGCGCCGACACCATCGACGGAGGCGGGGGCGACGACTCGGCCCATGGTGGCGGCGGCCGGGACCTGCTGTCGGGGGGCCCCGGAAACGACCGGCTCAACGGCGGCTTCGGGGTCGACGGCATCTGGGGTAACGGTGGCCGCGACCGCTGCTGGGGCGAGTCGATGCGCTGCGAGGACGAGACCCGCACCCGCCACCGCCGGCCCGCCGGCCCCCAGCACGTGTTCACCTGGCGCGTCCGCGCCGTCGATGCCGGCAACCGGGCACGCGTGGCCTCCACGTGGCACCCGGGATGTCCGGCTCCGCTCTCCGACCTGCGCGTGATCGGGCTACGTCACACCGACGAAGCCGGTCGGGTTCGCACCGGCGAGCTGGTGCTGCACCGGGACGTGGTCAGCGAGGTGGTGGCGGCGATGGGCACCCTCTTCGACCGCGGGTTCCCGATCCACCGCATGGACGTGGTCGATGTGTTCGGCGGCGACGACGATGCGTCCATGCGGGCCAACAACACCTCGGCGTTCAACTGTCGGACCGTCGCAGGCTCGACCGGCACGTGGAGCCAACACGCCTACGGCCGGGCCATCGACATCAACCCGCTGGTCAACCCGTGGGTACAGGGCCTGCAGGTGGACCCGCCCGAAGGTGCGCCCTACGTCGTTCGCGACCCCACCGTGCCCGGCCTGATCGTCGCCGGAGACGTGGCCACCACGGCGTTCGCCGCCGCCAGTTGGGGTTGGGGTGGCAACTGGAACACCACCAAGGACTACCAGCACTTCAGCGCCAACAACCGGTGACTGCCGCCGCCCCGTTGCCGGTTCAGTTGACGCCGCGCTCGTGGCCTTTCCAGTAAGGAGCCCGCAGGTCCTTCTTCAGCACCTTCATGGCGCCGGAGAGGGGCAGCGGCTCGGTGCGGAATTCCACCGACTTGGGCACCTTGTACCCGGCGATGTGGTCGCGGGCGACGACGATGATCTCTTCCTCGGTGACGGTGGTCCCCTCCTCCACCACGACGATGGCGTGCACCTGCTCACCCCACACCTCGTGGGGGATGCCGATCACCGCCACCTGCTGGACGGCCTCGTGCTTGGAGATGGCACTCTCCACCTCGGCGGAGTACACGTTCTCGCCGCCGGTGACGATCATGTCCTTGACCCGATCGACCAGGAACAGGTAGCCGCCGTCGTCGAGGTAACCGGCATCACCGGTGTGGTACCAACCACCCTGGAACACCTCCTCGGTGGCCTCGGGCTTGTTCCAGTACTGCCGCATGAAGTTGCCGGCCTTGGCGCACACCTCCCCCGTCTCGCCGAGAGGCAGGATGTTGCCGTCCTCGTCCTGGATGGCCAACGCGACACCCGGCACCGGACGCCCGGCCGATCGCAGCCTCGGTCCGCCGGCCCGGTGGTCTTCGGCCCCGAGGAAGGTGAGGACCGCCGAGCACTCGGTCATGCCATAGCCCTGGCTGATGTCGAGATCGGGGTAGAGATCGAGCAGACGGTCGAGGATGGCCGCCGGCATCGGCGAGGCCCCGTAGGTGAGCAGGTCGAGCGACGCCAGACGCTCCGGCACGAACTCGGGATGGTTGAGCATCATGCCGATCATGGTGGGCACCATCACCGTCTGGGTCACCTGATGGGCCTCGATGAGGCTCATGGCTCCCGCCGGGTCGAACAGGGGCATGAACACCGACGTGGCCCCGGCTCCCGGCGTACCCATGATCCCGCCCATGGATGCCGCGTGGAACATCGGCGTCTGGTGCAGGTACACCGAGTTCGGGTCGAAGTCGATCTCCATCCCCACGTGGTACAGGTTGAGCATCTCGGCCCGGTGCTCCAACGCCACGCCCTTGGGCAGTCCGGTGGTGCCGCCGGTGTACATGAGCACGGCGAGGTCGTCTTCCTCGGGCTCGTCGGGGACAACCGGCTCGGCCGCCGCCAGGAGCTCTTCGTACTTCAGGTCGTGGGGCACGTCGGCGTCGCCGATCAGCACGACATGACGCAGCGGGCTCTCGCCCTCCGATTCGGCCATGGCCTGGGCGATCAGCGGGGCGAAGAAGCCGTCGACGAACACGACCTCGGTCCCGGAGTCTCGGACGATGTAGTCGAGCTCCTTGCCGGCCAGACGCAGGTTGAGCGGGTTGATGACGCCGGCGCCCAGGAAGGCTGCGTGGTACAGCTCGAGGAACTGGTGGCTGTTGGTGGACATCACCGCAAAGCGGTCGGACCGGCTCACCCCCAGCTCGTTGGTGAGGGCATGGCACAGCCGCAGCACCCGGTCGCCGTGTTGGGCGAACGTGCCTTCGTACCCCTGATCGAAGAACGCGGTCTTGTCCGCGTGGTACTCGATGGCCGGAAGCAGCAGACGGTGGTACACGAGTTCCTTCATGGCCACACCCTAGATCGTCGGCGGCTGAGTATCTTCAGAGCGTGCAGGCCACCCGAATCGGCGATGGACCCATCGTGGGACCGACCACCGATTCCAGCATCGGCGCCAACATCCAGGGGCCGTCGCTGGTACGGGTACCGGACTGGGTCGAGGATCCCCTCGGCCGCTACTACCTGTACTTCGCCGACCACAAGGGCAGCTACATCCGCCTGGCCCATGCCGACGAGCTGACCGGCCCCTGGAAGGTCCATCGGCCCGGAT
>JAOUEE010000110.1 GCA_029858875.1 Acidimicrobiia bacterium | reverse complement strand
AAGAGCGGTTGGCCGTGGCCGAGGCTCCCTGGCTGTGGCCCGGGTCGCTGCGCCCTCGCCGCACCGAGAGCTTCGTGCAACTCCTGCTCGAGAACGACTACCTGGACGAGACCAAGAAGGTGGCGGTGGTGGCCGGCAAGCAGGCCGAGAACGACATGGAAACGGCGGCTCAGATCCTGCGCGACAACGGGGTCGAGCCCGTCGAGGTGATCCTCCAGGACGCCACCAGCGGTGACATCGAGGCCGAGGACACCAACTGGGCCGTCATCGCCGAACGGCTCAAAGATGCCGGGGTCGACACCGTGTTCGCCATGGGCAGCATCACCAGCACGGTCCGGGGCCTCTCCACCCACGAGGTGGATGCCCAACTGCTGGTCCTCGACGCCGACGAGCTGGCCAGCCTCGGCGAATCGGTCGAGCCCGAGGCGGCCGAAGGGGTCGTCACCATCACCGGTCTCAGCGGGGACGAGCTCTGGCAGAGCGAGGGCGTGGCGCCCTGCATCGAGGTGTTCAGCGCGGCCTTCCCCGACGTCGAGCTGAAGCTGCCCAGTGAGCACGAGGAGGGCGACGAGCAGTGGTACAACGGCATCCAGTCGTACTGCGCCCGACTGGACCTGTTCGAGATGGTGGCCACCGCCGCCGGGGCGGACCTCACGCCCGAGACCTTCCTGGCCGCCGCCGAGACCTTCGATCAATTCGAGCTGCCCACCATCCCCTTCGCCTCCATCGGCCCGGGGAAGTACGACATCGTCGATTCGTTCCGTCTGTCGGTCTTCGACTCGACGCTGGGCGATCGGGGACTCATCACCCCGCTGACCGAGATCACCGACTCCACACCCTGATCGCCCGGCGGGTACGGTCCCGCCGTGACCGACCAACACGGGTTCCAGCTCCACGAGGTGGGGCTGCAACGTGACGAGACGACGATCCTCCACGACATCTCCGTCGTCATCCCCGACACCGGCATCACCGTGGTGGCCGGGCCATCGGGCTCGGGCAAGAGCTCGCTGTTGCGTCTGCTCAATCGACTGGACGACCCGTCCACCGGAGCGATCAGGTGGCGGGGCCAGGACCTGACCGCCACCGAGCCGTCTGATCTCCGACGGCGGGTGGCGATGGTGTTCCAGAACCCGGTGGTGTTCGCGGGCACGGTCCTCGACAATCTCCGCACCGCCAGCCCCGAGCTGTCGGAGCCGATGGCCAGAGAGCTGCTGGCCGATGTGTGTCTGGATCCGGCGTGGTTGGCACGCGACGCCGGTCGGTTGTCGGGGGGCGAGGCACAACGGCTGTGCCTGGCCCGGGCTCTGACCACCGAGCCCGACGTGGTGCTGGCCGACGAACCAACCGCCTCGCTCGACTCCGAATCCCGGCAGGGCCTCGAGCAACTGGCCCTCGAGATGGTGCGACCTGCCGGCTGGATCTGGGTCACACACGACACCGACCAGATCGGCCGGCTGGCCGACCACATCGTGGTGGTGGCCGAGGGCACGGTGCTGACGAGTGGCCCGGCTGCTGACGTGGCCGCCTCGGAGGACCCCGTGGTGCGCCGTTCACTCGACGGGACACCACCATGATGATCGCCGCGACCGAAGCGGACATCGGCCTCTGGGGTCTGGGCGCGTCCGGCATCCTCATCACCATCACCGTGGCCATCTCGATGGTGCAGCGCCTGGGACTCGGTCGGGATGTGCTTATCGCCGCCGGGCAGGCCCTGGTGCAACTGCTGTTGGTCGGCTTCGCCCTACGGCTGGTGGTGGACGAGGATGATCCGCTGATCTGGAGCTGGCTCTGGGTGGTGGTGATGCTGCTGTTCGCGGCCTGGACCGTGGGTCGTCGGGCACCCGACATCCCCGGGGTGCGTCCGCTGGCCCTGGCCGCCTTCACGCTCGCCGCGGTCGTCAGCCTGGGCGTGTTGCTGGGATTCGGAGCGTTCGAGCCAACGGGACGGTCCATCGTGCCCCTGGCCGGGATGATGGTGGGCAACTCGCTGGCCGCAACCGTGCTGGTCGCCCGTCGCGTGATGGCCGAGGCCGACGAGCATGCCGACCAGATCGAAGCTCGGCTGGCACTGGGTCTGTCGAGTACGGAGTCTTACGCGCCCCATCTGCGGGCGGCGGTACGCGATGCACTCGTCCCCCAGATCGAACGGACCAAGGCCGTGGGCGTCGTCTTCCTCCCCGGCGCCATGGTGGGCCTGATCCTGGCCGGCGCCGATCCTGTCGAAGCCGTACTCGTGCAGGTGGCGGTGATGTACCTGATCCTCGGCTCGGTCTCCACCACCACCACGGTGATGGGCATCGGGCTGTCCCGTCGCCTGTTCACCCCTGCTGCGCAGCTCCGCCGCTGACCGCGACTGCCCGTCGGCGATCGCTCAGCTGCTCAGCTGCTCGAGCATGGCCTTCATCTGCCGATGGACCAGGTTGATGGCCTGGAGGGGGCGGATCATCACCTTGAACTCGATGATCATCCCGTCGTCATCGCAGGTGATGATGTCGACGCCGTTCACGTACTTGCCCTCGACCGTGGTCTCGAACTCGAGCATGGCGTGATGGCCCTGGAGGATCTCCTTCACGTAACCGAATCCGCCCGGTGAGGGCGGGACGGACTCGTCCACCACCCCCTCATCGCCCCCGAGCGTCCCGCCGGCGGCGGTGAGGTACAGCTTGGTCACCTCGCGCCCCTGCTGGGGGGTGAACACGATGGGCGACAAGAACACGCAGTCCGGATGGAGGATGGCGTCGAGGCCACCCTCGAGCTGGCCCCGCAGATGTTGATGCCACCGGTCGATGCACCGGTGGATGGGATCGTGGTGATCGGTCATGGGCCCTCCCGGGCGCGTGCGGTCGACCTGGCGTGGGTTCGTGCCAACTGTATGCACCAACCCACGCAATTTGGGTCAGGCTCGGTGGTCAGCCGGCGACTGCGGTGCTCCCGGTCGCCGACCTAGGTCCCTATTCGTCGAGGCGGGACGCCACCAGAGTGGACGAATCGACCAGAGAGGTCCCGCGTGATCCCCAGCCTCAGCAACAAACTGATCCTCATCGCGGCTTCGCTGACCGCCGTCGTCGGCGTGGCCGATGCCGCCGTCGCCGGGAATTGGGATCTGGTGGCGGTGCTCGGGATCGTCCTCGGCCTCCAGGTGCTGCTGTGGATCCGCATCTCGTGGGGTCGCCCAGCGGTGCCGCTGCGAGCCGACCTCGTGCGCTGGCTGGGGGATCGCGCCGTCGCCGGCGGCGAGCCGCTCGAGCGCGTGGCCGACCGAGCGGTGGGCGCCTATCGGACCGGCCTGACCCCGCTCGATGACCGCTGACACCCGCCCCACACGGGTATTGGACGGCGCCTGCGGCCTCAGCTCGGTACTGGGGGGCAAGGGAGCCGCGCTCGACCGTCTCGTCGGGCAGGGCATGCCCATTCCTCCGACGGGGATCGTGACCATCGAGGCCTATCGGCGCTTCGTGGCCGACCCCCGCCTGATGGCGATGACCGACCGCATCCGGGCGGGCGAGGTGATCTCGGTCGACGACGTCGACGCCGCCTTCCTGACCATCGAGTTGTCGCCGGAATCGGTTGTCGAGATCCTGTCGCTGGCCCGCCGCGTCGGCGACGGGCGGCCCATCGCCGTGCGGTCATCGGCCACGATCGAGGACATGGTCGAGTCCTCGTTCGCCGGACAGTACCGGTCGCTGTTGGACGTCGATTCCACCGATCCGGCGGCGGTGGTCGATGGGGTGCGGCTGGTGTTCGCGTCGCTCTGGCACCCGGCTCCGTGTGCGTATCGCCGGGCCTTCGGCATCACGGAGGACCTGGCGGCCATGGCGGTCGTCCTCATGCAGATGGTGCCGGCCACGCGGGCCGGCGTGGTCTTCACCATCGATCCCGGTGGAGAGGCCGGTGCCGCTCGCATCGAGGCGGTGGACGGTCTGGGCGAATCGTTGGTTTCGGGGCAACGCACACCCGATGCCTGGATCACCGACCGCACGCAACCGGGCCCGGACCTACCTCCCGAGGTGGTCGCCGCCCTCCGGTTGGCTCTCGAGGTCGAAGAGATCTGTGAGAGCGCCCAGGACATCGAGTGGGCCTGGGACGGCGAGCAACTGTGGCTGCTTCAGGCGCGCCCCATCACGGTGGTCGACCACGATGGCGACGGCTTCGACAGCGCGCCGAGCGATCACGATCTGACCACCGAGGGGATCGGCGAGATGCTCCCCGGCGTCCTGCCTCCGCTGCTCTGGGAACTGAACAGCCATCTGGTCGACGAGGCCTTCCGCGGGATCCTCGACGACCTCGGTGTCCTTCCCGACGACCTGGAGCGCAGCCAGCTCATGCACCGGATCCGGGGCCGAGCCGCCCTCGACTTCTCTCGCCTGGGCGAAATGGCCCGTGCGCTACCGGGCAATGCGGCAGCGCAGCTCGAGGAGCAGTACTTCGGTTCTCGGCGATCCGGCCGCCCTGCCGCCCCCGCTGGGCCCCGAGCGTCTCGGGTGGCCAGTCTGCGTCACGACCTCCGGGTGCTGTGGGCCCGCCGTCGGAACGCGCTCGAGGGAGAAACGGTCATCGAGGCGGTGAACGACCTGACGGTCACGCCCCCCGACATCGCCGACCTCTCCGATTCCCGGCTTCTGGTGCTCCGCCGCAACCTCGTCGATCTCGGCCTCCGCACGCTGCGCGCCGAGTTGGGGGTGGCGGCCGACGCGGTCGCCGCCTATCGACGGATCGAGCTGCTGCTCATCCCCCACCTCGGTGTCGATGAAGCGGGCCATGAGGCCGAACTGGTCACCGCGGGCGGCGTGGTCGCCTCGGCGCCCGACGCCGGCGCCTCGGCGGCGATCTTCGCCGGGCCGACGTGGCGCGAGCTGGACCGGCAACCGCCGACGCTCGCCGTCCGAGAGCGGTCCGACCGCGAGGCCGCCCGACGATCGCTCGAGCTCCGGCTGGCACAGCGGCCCACCTGGGGAACAGGCACCCTCCGCGCCGCCGTCCGCACCCGGGCCCTCCGCCACACCGTCGATGAGGCCATCGTGCAGCTGCAGCGCCGCGAACGGCTCAAGGCGTCCGCGCTGGCGCTCGGCGGGCATGTTCGGCGGGTTCATCTCGAGCTGGGTCGGCGCCTGACTGCATCCGGTCCGCTGGCCGAGCCGACCGACATCGACCTGCTGACCACCTCGGAGATGGACGCGGCGTTCGCCGGTCGCCCCCCGGCGCCGAACGTCGTGGCTGGGCGTCGCCGATGGCGAACCCGCTACGAGAACGAGCAGCCGCTGCCGGGGCGCTTCCGTGGCCAACCCGAGCGCACCGTGATCGACCTGCCGATGCTCGGTCGGCTGGAGGGCTGGGCCGCGAGCGCGGGCCGGTTCACCGGTAGAGCCCAGGTGGTGACCGACGCCGCCGGACCATTCGATCCCGGTGGGGTGCTGGTGGCCGAAGCCACCGACGCCTCGTGGTCCCCGTTGTTCGTCGATGCCGGCGCCATCGTGTTGGAACGTGGTGGCCCGCTGTCCCACGCCGCCATCCTCGCACGCGAGCTCGGGGTGCCGGCCGTCCTGAACGTGCCCGGCGCCACTCGGCAACTGGACGGCCGCGATCTGACGGTGGATGGTGACGCCGGCATCGTGGTGGTACTCGACCCCCCACCCGCGGCCGGCCCGTGAGACGTCCGTCGCCCTATCGCGCCCTCGGGTTCGACCGCCTCAACATCTTCGTGCCCGCCATCATGAGCGTGGGCCTGGTCTTCTGGCTGCTGACGATCGTGCGCGACCTCTTCCGGTGGCGCTCGCTCGAAGCCCTCACCCGCCGGGCCACGAACGCGGGCCGCGGCACCGCCTGGGTGGTGAGGGGGGACACGACCCCTCCCGATCCCGCTCACCTCGGGTTCCGGCACCGCCGGGCCTATCTCTTCACCAGTGCCGCCCTGACCGCCCTGGCGGCCTACATCTTCGTCGGGTCGTTGCTGAACTACTTGCGCGACGATGGCTACGTCGAGGGCGTCGGCTGGCTCCTCGCCGCGGCCGTGCCGGTGGCGATGGCGTTCCTCGTGGCGGGTCTCGCCGCCGGGGCCACCTACCTCTGGTGGCCCCGACCGGCCCGCTGGGTTCGAGCCATCCACGCTCGAACGCCTCTGTCGCGCCTTCCGCTCGACCTCAGCGCGGTCGATGATGAACCCCGCTGGCAACTGACCGCCGCCGCCTCGGTGGTACCGATCGTCACCGTGATCGCCGTCTTCCTCGTCGCCACCGACTGGCGAGCGATGCACTGGCTGGACGAGACCGTCGTCGATGTGTTCGAACGTGTCAGCGAGCTAGACGACCTGCGGCTCTTCGACCCGCTGGGCGCCACCGTCGTCGCCCTCACCCTCGCCGCCGCGGTTGCCGTCGCCACCCTCCGCTGCCGCCCGCTGGCCTTCGCCTACCCGCTGAGCGTGATCGCCGGCCTGGTCATCACCGAGACAACCCAGTCCATCGTCGGTCGCAGCCGACCACCAGAGGGACCGATGGCCGGCCTGACCGACTCGTTCCCGAGTGGACATGTCGTCCAGGCCACCCTCATCGCCGGCCTCTTCCCCCTCGCCCTGGCCGCGCTCACTGGCTCGAAACGCGTGATCTGGCCGGCCCGGCTACTGCTCGGGGTCGGCGTTGTGGGTGGCGCCGTACACCGGGTGGACGGGGCGCAGAACTGGCCGAGCGACGTCATCGTCGGTCTCCTGATCGGTCTGTCGCTGGTGATCGCCACCGAATGGGTGATCGCCCATCGGGCGTGGCACCGCTGGTGTCGCGGGTGCGTGTGGGCTCCCGACAGTCACGGGCCGCCGCTGCTCGGGGTGATCGACTTCCAGGTATCGGTGCAGCGGATGCTGCGCGCCATCGCCCACGTCTGGGCTGCGGCGGCGGTGGTGGGCCTCTCGGTGCTCAGTTTGACGATCGGCATCCCGACCGACCCCGGCGAGTCGGCCGCTTTCGGGGCGACCGTCGACGTCCCGGTGCAGTTGACCATGGCCGGCGTCATGTCCATCGGAGCGCTCGTCTCCTGGAAGTGGGATGCCGTCGGAGCCGTGCTCATCGCCTTCGCAGCCGCCGGCCTGGGACTGTTCGCCGCCCTCGAGTACCCGCCGCTCATCGCCTTCGGACTCACGCTCGCGCTGTTCATCCCGGCGCTGCTGCTCTGGTTGGGTTGGCAGCACCGCCGCCGCATGGGCGAGATCCTGATCCTGGCCGTGCTGACCACCACGCTGCTGGGTGCCACATGGGTCGGCGTCACCGCCGTGCACGACTACTTCTACGGTCCCACCCACCCGGCCAGCGCAGCGCCGTTCCTCCCGGCCGACGATGTGGTCTGGGTGTGGCTCGGCGCGCTGTCCTCGGACGCCGTCTCCGTCACCGCCGGCCTCGACGACCCCGGCGAGGCCGATGCCGTCCTCGTCGTCACGCCCACCGAGGGCGGCCCGGCCGTTCGCGTCGAGGTCCCGGCGGCCGACACCGAACCGGCCGCCCGGTTCCGGGTGGAAGGGCTGCGGCCCGACACCGGGTACGAGTACCAGATCGAGCTGGACGGCGAGATCGATGGTTCGCGTGGCCGGGGGCGCTTCCGCACTGCGCCCAGCGGACCGGCGTCGTTTCGTTTCGCGGTGGGATCGTGCGCGCGGGTCGACTCGAACGGGGCCGTTTACGACGCCATCGTCGGGCAGGACCCGCTGTTCTACCTGGCCCTGGGCGACATCCACTACGGCAACATCGACAGCACCGACCCGGCCGCGCACCGGGAGGGTCTGGAGCGACTTCTGGTCAAACCGGGCCAAGCCGCGCTCTACCGCCAGATCCCCACGGCATACGTGTGGGATGACCACGACTACGGCCCCAACGACTCGGACGCCTCCACGCCGGGACGGAGCGCCGTGCGCCAGGCCTATCGCGAGGTCGTGCCCCACTACCCGCTGGTCCACGCCGGTGACGGGCCGATCAACCAGGCGTTCACCATCGGCCGGGTGCGGTTCGTGCTGACGGACAATCGATCCGAACGAGCCGGTGATTCCATGCTGGGCGCCGAGCAGCGTCGATGGTTGATCGATGAGCTGACCCGGGCCGCGGTCACCCATGAGCTGGTGATCTGGGCCAACCCGGTGCCCTGGATCAGCGAACCTCGCGAGGGAGGTGACAACTGGAACGGCTTCGCCGCCGAACGGGCCGAGATCGCCGATGCCCTCGCCGCGGCCCGCGTCGACAACCTCGTGATGCTCAGCGGTGACGCCCACATGGTGGCCCTCGACGACGGCACCAACTCGGACTACTCGAGTGGAGGCACCGGAGGCTTCCCCGTGCTGCACGCCGCGGCCCTCGACCGCCCGGGCAACGTCAAGGGCGGCCCGTACTCCAACGGCGAGTTCCCCGGTGGTGGGCAGTACGGCATGGTCGACATCGTCGATGACGGCGACGGGATCCTCGTCACCCTCTCGGGCCATACGTGGGACGGGGACGAACTGGTGGCCCAGACCTTCAGCTTCGACTGACGTCGAGCTCCCCCACGTGATCGACCGACCGGGCCACCGGGTTGGTGAACTGCATCACGCCGTCGTCGACCGGGCGGGACAGCAGCTTCTTGTCACGGGCGTAGCTCTGGGTGTTGACCCACGGCTCGCGGTCGCCCTGGCGGGGCAGGGCCGACATCACCCGTTGCAGGTAGTTGGCCGAGAAGTCCTCCACCCACGGACGGGCCGGCATGTCGCGGTCCGACCGCCGCAGACGGGGGGTGCACACGGTGGTACCCGTGGCCCGCATGTGGTTGAGCAGGCGGCAGACGAAGTCGCAGGTCAGGTCGGCCCGCAGCGTCCACGACGCCCGCAGGTACCCGAACGACGTCGCCAGGTTGGGCACGTCGGAGTAGGCCACACCCAGGTAGGTCCAGGTCCGGGAGAAGTCGACGGGCTCGCCGTCGATGGCGAACTCGGCCTCTCCCAGGGTGACGATCTCCAGCCCGGTGGCGCTGATGATGATGTCGGCGTCGAGGTGTTGGCCCGACTGGAGGCCGATGCCGGTCTCGGTGAAGGTGTCGACGTGATCGGTGACCACGGACGCCTTCTGGGTCTTGATGGCCTCGAAGAGGTCGCCGTTGGGTATCAGACACACCCGCTGATCCCACGGGTTGTAGGTGGGCGTGAAGTGCTGCTCGGCGTAGTCGCGACCGAGTTGATCGCTGACCGACTTGATGAGGCGGGCCTTCACCCGGGCCGGGTACCGACGCGTGAGCTTGAAGAAGAAGTCGCCGAGGACCACGTTCTTGCGGCGGGTCAGCCGGTGGGCCAGGCCGTCGGGAAGTAGCTTGCGCAGCCGGATGGCCAGACGGTCGACGTCGGGGGCCGACACCACGTACGTGGGCGAGCGTTGCAGCATGGTGACGTGGGCCGCGTCGGCGGCCATGGCCGGCACCATGGTCATGGCCGTGGCCCCCGAACCGATGATCACCACCTTCTTACCGGCGTAGTCGAGGTCATCGGGCCATTCCTGGGGGTGGATCACCGGGCCCGGGAACCGCTCGCGGCCGGGGAACTCGGGAGCGTGACCACCCTTGTAGCTGTAGTAACCCGAGCACATGAACAGGTAGTTGCAGGCGTGGTGCTCGGTGGCCCCGGTGTCGGCTCGGGTGACCTCGACGGTCCAGGTGGCGGTTGCGCTCGACCACTCGGCCCGGGTCACCAGGTGGTTGAACCGGATGTGGCGCTCGATGTCGTTCTCGGCAACCGTGTCGCGCAGGTACTGGAGGATGGATGGGCCGTCGGCGATCGCCTGCTCGGCCGTCCACGGCTTGAAGCTGTAGCCGAGGGTGTGCATGTCGCTGTCGGAGCGGATACCCGGGTAACGGAACAGATCCCACGTGCCACCCAGGTCGGCTCGACCCTCCAGGATGGTGAAGCTGCGGTCCGGGCACTTCTGCTCGAGGTGGTAGGCCGCGCCGATACCGGAGATGCCGGCCCCCACGATCAGGACATCGACGTGCTCGGTGGGTTCCAATGGGTTCCTTTCGCGACGAGCGCGTTCGCCGCCGACCCTACCGGTGCCTACAGTTGCCAACCCAACCACCGATTGCCCGAAACGGCGCTTCACGTGGAGGTACCTGCCGTGCTCAAACGCTCCGTCCACGCCGTCGTGGTGTTCATCAGTCGCTTCGCAGCCAAGCTCCTGCCCGATCGGGTGCCCATCACCTTCGTCGGCGCCGACGCTGTCGAGCAGTTGTGCCAGTCCATCGGCCACCGTGGGGTGGCCAAGGTGCTCGTCGTCACCGATGCCACGCTGGTCCAGCTCGGCATCGTCGACCGGATCACCGGCGCCCTCGATCGGGCCGGCATCGACTGGGCCGTGTATGACGACGTGGAACCCGATCCCACCTTCGCGGTGGTCGAGGACGGCCACACCCGCTACCGCTCGGAGGGATGCGACGGCGTGGTGGCCGTGGGCGGCGGCTCGCCCATCGATGCGGCCAAGATGATCGCCGCCCTGGCCACCAATCCCGGCCCGCTGACCAAGCTGGAAGGCAAGTTCCGGGTCCGGAAGAGCCCCGCTCCCCTGTTCGCGGTACCCACCACGGCGGGCACCGGTTCGGAGGGCACGGTCGCCGCCGTGGTCTCCGACAACGACACGCACGCCAAGAAGTTCTTCCTCGATCCCAAGCTCTTGCCCGCGATGGTGGCCCTCGATCCCACCCTCATGACCGGCCTGCCCGGCCCCATCACCGCAGCCACCGGCATGGACGCGTTGACCCACGCCGTCGAGTCGTACATCGCCAAGACCTCCACGCCCAGAACCGAGGAGTACGCCACCACAGCCGTGCGCCTGGTCTTCCGCCACCTACCCACCGCCTACTCCAACGGTGAGGACCTCGAGGCCCGCAGCGGCATGGCCCTGGCGTCCTATTACGCCGGGCTGGCCTTCACCCGCACCAGCGTGGGCTATGTCCACGCGGTGGCCCACACCCTC
>JAOUEE010000451.1 GCA_029858875.1 Acidimicrobiia bacterium | reverse complement strand
ACACCGCCTCAGCCCCTGGGACCTGACACGGGCCACGCGGGCGTCGCGGTCCATGTACTCGGCGGGCAGCGGCTCACGCTCCTTGAGCATGTCGAGCGGCGAGCGGTTGTCGGGATTGCCCCGGAAGTACTCGTGCAGGGCACCGGGCTTGGCGATCGGGTCCCACGTGGGATTCACCACGGCGTGAGAGACCGTGCCTCCCACCACGTGATAGCGACGACCGTTGATCTCGCACCATTGCACGCAGCGGGCCTGCCACTCGGCCGGCACGTGTCGGGTGAAGGCGTCGGGCGCCTCGTAGTAGTGGTTGTCGGCATCGAACGGCAGGTAATCGAGCTCGGGCACGGATACTCCAAGGGGCGTCGTGAGAACCGGTTCTACTGTAGACCCGGACGACGGCCGCGCTCACGCCGGCCGACGGAGTGACGCGATCCGACACCGGCGACGAGTACGGTTCCCGAGGATTCCGCCAGCACCATGACCACACCTTCCTCGGCCCGCCGCACCTACTACCTCGAGATCGCGCTGATCAGCTTCGCCGCGCTGCTCCTCGAGATCAGCTACACGCGCATCATCTCGTTCAAGCTCTACTACTACTGGACGTTCCTGGTACTGGGCCTGGCGCTGCTCGGGATCGGCAGCGGCGGCGTGTTCGTCACCGTGTCCGGCCGGATCAAGACCATGGCCCTGGACCGGTTGTTGATGCTGGGTTGCCTGTACGGAGCGGTGACGGTGGCCATCGGCTACCTGGTGGTGGCCCGCCTGCCGGTGAACACCACGGTCATCTGGGACTACTGGACCCGGTCATCGGTGTTCAACCTGGGCAAGCTCATCGTGTTGTGCCTGGCGCTGTTCGCCACCTTCGTGTCCATCGGCATCATGTTGGCGTCCCTGCTCGGCCGATCGCCCGACAACATCGCCCGCCTGTACTTCGCCGATCTGCTGGGCGCCGGCCTGGCCTGCTTCGTCGTGGTGTGGCTGCTGGGTCGCATCGGGCCCGTGGGCACCATCTTCGGGGCCGGCGCCATACTGGCGGCCACCGGCGTGTTGGTGGCCCGGCGTCTCAACCCGCTGCTGGCCGGCATCGGGGTGGTGGTGGCGATGGGCCTGGCGTGGGGCGCGGTGACTCCCGAATCCCTGCCGGACCCCAGGGTCGACGACACCAAGACGGTCGACACCGCCGCGGTGTTCTCCGACTGGGGTCCCGTCTTCCGGGTCGATGTGCAGGACGAACGCCCCGGGTTCCTGAGCCTGTACCACGACGGCCTCTTCGGCAGCGCCATCTACGAGTTCGACGGAGACATCGAGGGGCTCACCAGGTTCGACACCAACGTCCGATCGTTCCCGTTCGCCGTGCTGGGCGAACCACCGGCCAACGAGCTCATCATCGGTGCTGCCGGCGGCCACGAGATCCTGGCTTCGCTGTACTACGAGGCCGACCACATCGACGCCGTCGAGCTCAATCCGGTGACCTACGACCTGCTCACGGATCGCTTCGCCGAGTACGCCGGAAACCTGGCCACCGCCCCAGGGGTCAACTACGTGAACGACGACGGGCGATCGTTCCTGGCCCGTTCCGACACCGATTACGACCTCATCTGGTTCGTGGCCCCCGACAGCTACTCGGCGTCCAACGCGGCCAGCAGCGGTGCCTTCGTTCTCAGCGAGAGCTACCTCTACACCACCGAGATGATCGTCGAGAGCCTCGAGCATCTCACCGACCGGGGCGTGATCACGGCCCAGTTCGGCGAGTTCGTGTTCGACGAGAAGCCCAACCGAACAGCCCGCTACGTGGCCACCGCCCGCGAAGCGCTCACCGAGCTGGGCATCGACCGGGCCGTGCAGGATCAGCACATCCTGGTGGTCACCAGCGCCGACGAGCTGCTGCCCCTGTCCACCATCATGGTGAAGCGAACGCCGTTCACCGAGGACGAGCTGGCCCGATTCGCCGACGCTTCCGAGCAGGTCGACGGGACGATCGGGCGTCACATCCCCGGCATCGGCGGCGATGGCCCCGTCGCCGTGGCCGCCACCGCCACCGGCGCCGAACTGGCGGCCTTCTACGATTCGTACGACTACGAGATCGACGCCATCGATGACAACTCGCCCTTCTTCTGGCACTTCTCGTCCTACCGGGACGTGCTCGGCGACCTCGATCGACCACTCGATCCCCGCGACCCCGAGGACAGCCTGGGCGAGCGCGTGCTCCTCCTGCTGCTCGGCCTGGCCTTCCTGTTCGCCGCAGTGTTCCTGCTGTTGCCTTTCCTGGCCATCCGCGAGACCTGGTCCCGCCTGCCCCACAAGCGGCTCTCCATGCTGTACTTCGCGGCGCTGGGCCTGGGCTTCATCTTCTACGAGATCACCCTGATCCAGAAGCTCGTCCTCATGCTCGGGTACCCCACCTACTCGCTCACCGTGACCCTGGCCTCGATCCTGGTGTTCACCGGCGTGGGCTCACTGCTGTCGAGCCGCTGGGAGCGCAACCCGGCCACGCCGTGGGTGCTGCTCACCGGGCTGGTGCTGCTCACCGGCTTCTACCTGTGGGGGCTCGACCCCATCGCCGAGTCTCTCCAGGACCAGTCGCTCACCGTCCGCGTGTTGTTCGCCTTCGTCGCCATCGCCCCGCTGGGGCTGGTACTCGGGGCGTTCATGCCGCTCGGGCTCCGAACCGTGGCCGGGTCGACCGAGCACCACGACGTC
>JAOUEE010000450.1 GCA_029858875.1 Acidimicrobiia bacterium | reverse complement strand
GGCCAGGATGGCCACCACCACGGCCAAGGAGATGGCCGAACCCACCTCCTGGGTGATGCGGAACACGGAGCTGCCGATGCCGAAACGGGTGGGGTCCAGGCGGGTCACGGCGGCTCCGGCGATGGGAGCGAACGACAGTCCCACGCCGATCGCGTACAGCGAGGTGGCGGCGATGAACCAGCCGATGCGGCGCTCGTCGCCCAACACCAGGGCCAGGGCCGCCGAACCGCACCCTCCGCAGATCATGCCGGCAACGATCAACGGACGGGAACCGATGCGGTCGGCCCGCGTGCCGGCCACGAACGACAACGGCCCTCCCCACACCGGCACCACCGCGGCGAGCAGGCCGGCCTGCAGCGCCGACAGATCCCACACGTTCTGCAGGAACTGGATCATGGCGAAGTACGTCCCGGCGAAGGCGCCCAGGTAGAGCAGCGACATCCCGTTGGCCAGGCTGAAGTCGCGGACGCGGTAGAGGTTCAGGTCGATGATCGGCGCCCGATGGCGGCTGGATCTGGCCAGCAGCAGGGTCAGGGCCATCGCCGAGGCGATGAGGCAACCGATGATGGATGCGCTCGACCAGCCCCACGACCCGCCTTGGGAGATGGCCAGGGTGAGCAGGGCCACACCCGACATCAACAGGAGGGCGCCGGCCACATCGGGGGGTTCGTCGTCGCCCGAGCCAGGTGTCTCGGGCAGGCGGGTCCGGGCCATGGCCACGGTCACGAAGGCGACCGGGGCCACGGCCAGGAAGGTGAATCGCCATCCGCCGACGGCCACCAACAGCCCGCCCAGCGCGGGACCGACGGCCGCGGCTGCGCCGCCCACTGCCGCGACCGATCCCATGGCGGTCTGACGGCGGCCGTCGGGGAAGATGGCCAGGACCAGGACGGTGCCGGCCGGGATCTCGATGCCCGAACCCACCGCCTGCACCAGGCGGCCGGCGATGAACATCCACGGCCAAACGGCGAGCGCCACCACCAGGGTGCCGACACCGAGGAGGGACACACCGCCCAGGAACAATCGTCGGGCGCCGAGGCGATCGGTGAGCCAGCCGGCCGGCACCATCAGGGTGGCCACGACGATCGAGTAGCCGGTCAGCCCCCACGACAGGGTGGACCGACTGGTGTCGGAGAACGTGTCCTCGATCAGCGGGAAGCTGACGAACACGCCCGAGAAGTTGAGGGTGGCCGCGCTCACCCCGCCGGCGACCACCGCGAAGCGTCGCCAGTGATCCGCCGTGATCGGCGTGGTGGCGGTCAGTTCAACCCTCGACCGGCGACGGCGACAGCCCGTCGACCAGGGCCACCGCCGACTTGCCCTTGTTGGCACCCGTGAACAGCGCGTTGAGCGCTTCGGGGCACGATTCGAGCCCGCGATGCAGGTCGCAGTGGAACTGCAGCTGACCCGCGGCGATCCAACCGTCCAGGATCTCGCTCACCTCGTGCATCCGGTCGATGTAGTCCATCATCAGGAAGCCCTGCATCCGGCCCCGGCGACCGATGAGGTTCTGGTAGTTGGCCGGTCCTGGTGGGCGGTGCTCGTCGAGGTAGCTGGCGATGGCTCCGCACAGCGCGATTCGTCCGCCGTTGGCCAGCCGTCGCAGCACGGCGTCGAGGATCTCACCGCCCACGTTGTCGAAGTACACGTCGACCCCACCGGGGCAGCAGCGCTTCAGCTCGGCGTTGAGGTCGGCCGTGCGGCGGTTGATGGCCTCGTCGAAGCCCATCTCGTCGACCAGCCAGGCGCACTTCTCGTCACTGCCGGCGATGCCGATGGCCCGACACCCGAGGATCTTGGCGATCTGGCCCACCAGCACCCCGGTGGCCCCCGCTGCGGCCGACACCACGACGTCGTCGCCCTCGCGGGCGGCCGCCACATCGGTGAGACCGAAGTAGGCGACCGCCCCTGGACTGCCGTGCACGGCCAGGATGGCCAGAGGATCGGCCTCGGGCTTCCAGGGCGTGGGAAACACGGCATCCTCGAGCACCACCCACTCCTGCCAGCCGGTGAGGCAGGAGATGAGGTCGCCCTCGGCCCAGTCCGGATGGCGGGAGGCCACCACCCGGGCGACGCCGGCGCCACGGATCACCTCACCGATCCCGACGGCCGGCAGGTAGCCGTCGCTCTCCTGCAGCCAGGCGCGGGTGGCGGCGTCCATCCCCAGGGCGAGGACCTGCCCCAACGCCTGACCATCGGCCAATTCCGGGATGGGCGCCCCGGTGAGCTCGATGTCGTCGGTGTCGAGCAGGCCATCGGGACGGGACCGCAGCACGATGCGGCGGTTGGTATGAGGGATGGTGATCGTCATCGCAGATAGCTCTTCCGAGGGTGGGGCTGGCGGTCGGCGAAGAACACCCGCTCGGCGTTGGCTCGAAGGAACTTGTCGAGCACGCCATCTCGGAGGTCGAGCTGCTCGGCTTCGCCGATGCAACGCTGCATCGACAGCACCGGGTGATCGGACGAGAACATGACCTTGTCCTGGCCGCGCGTGTTCATGAAGTGGATGAGCTCGTCAGGGAAGTACTTCGGTGAGTAGGCCGACGTCATCAGCGACAGGTTGGCGTACTTGATCATCAAGCGGATGGCCACGTCCCACCACGGGTCGGCGCCATGGGCCATCACCAGACGAAGTTGCGGGAACCGATAGCAGACCCGGTCGAGGTGGATGGGGTGCTGGCACTCGCCCGGCATGGGCGGACCGGGTAGGCC
>JAOUEE010000449.1 GCA_029858875.1 Acidimicrobiia bacterium | reverse complement strand
CCGGTGAATGACAACAGTGGGGCCCGGGTGGAAGGCGACACGCTGTGGGGGCTCGGGTCGGCCGACATGAAGGGTGGTCTGGCCGTCATGCTCGAGCTGGCCCGCACCGTCGTCGACCCGGCCGTCGATGTCACCTATGTGTTCTACGCGCGCGAGGAGGTGGCCATCGAGCACAACGGTCTGCGCCAGCTCTACGCCGAACGTCCCGACCTGCTGGAGGCCGACCTGGCCATCCTGGGTGAGCCGACCTCGGCTGCCATCGAGGCCGGTTGTCAGGGAACCATGCGGGTGGAGGTGACGCTGGCGGGAGAACGGGCCCACACGGCACGGGCCTGGATGGGCCGCAATGCCATCCAGCGCCTGGGTGGCCTCCTCAGTGCCGTCGACGGGTACGAGCCACGACAACCCACCGTCGATGGGTGTCGCTACCACGAGGGTCTCCAGGCCGTGCACGTCGAAGGAGGGGTGGCCGGCAACGTAGTCCCCGACCGGGCGATGGTGCGGCTCAACCATCGCTTCGCCCCCGACCGCACCCCCGACGAGGCGGTGGCCCATGTGCGCACCGTGGTGGGTCCCTTCCTGGGGCCAGACGACACCGTCGAGGTGGTCGACCTGTCACCGGCGGCCCGCCCAGGGCTGGACCACCCGTTGCTCGCCGGCCTGGTGCGGCGCGACGACGTCGATGTGCGGGCCAAGCTGGGTTGGACCGATGTGGCCTTCTTCAGCGAGCACGGCGTGCCGGCCATCAACTTCGGGCCCGGCGACGCCACCATTGCCCATACACGCGACGAGCATGTCGAGCGTCGCTCGCTCGAGCGGGTCCACCGGGTTCTCACCGATCTGCTGGTCGCTCGCTGAGTTCGGGCGGACTGGAGGCGGGCCGATTCCCCTGACAGACTCCGGTCTCACAGTTAGTTCTCTGCTGTTTCAGTCCCTGGGAGTTGGTTTCGCATGCGTCGGATCTTGGTCGCCGTTCTGGGCGCCGTCATTGGACTGAGTGTGGTGGGCCTGGTGGCCGAGGCCGCCCGGCAGGCGACCATGCCCTCGGTCGACTCGGTGGCGCTGCCCGCAGCCGCCGCCGCCACGGCCGTGGACCAGCCGACCGAGGCGGAACCGGCCGTGGCCAGGATCGAGCGGCGCCTGCCGCCGGGGGTGGTGGGGGTCAGCGGTGACGAGGACGTGACCGGGCCCGAACCGGCCGAGGGTCGTCCTGTCGCGGCGCTCCCCCCGGCCGATGTCGCCGCCCCGTCGGCCACGACGGCCGGGTCCCCACCAGCCGCCCCGACCGTGCCACCCGCCTCGTCGCCGACCACGGCCGCGCCCCCGGTTCCCGCGCCACCGGCGCCCCAACCTGTGAGCCCCATCGACGACGGTCCCGAACCGGCACCAGGTGGCGGTGGCGACGGGAACGGTGCCGGCGCAGCCGGCGACGATGACGCCCCCGGCGGAGCGGGACAGGCTGAGGATGGCGAGGTCCCTGGCGGCACCCCCGACGATGGTGACGACGCCGGTCACGATGATGGCTCCGATGACGGCGGCCCAGACGATGCTGACGGCGGCAGCCACGGCAATGGCAATGGCAATGGCAACGGCAACGGCAACGGCAACGGCAACGGCAACGGCAACGGCAACGGCGGTGGCGAAGACGATCCGGGGAACGGTCACGGCAACGGCCACGGTGGCGGTGACGACGACGAGGTGGTCCCGAGCGCCGTGCCGAGGTCGGTGAGCGCTCCAGGAGCCGGCTAGATGTCGGCGGTCGCGGCGTCGGCCGTGGCCGAGTCTGGAGTCTCGGTACCGGTCGGGCGACGATGGCCGCAGCTGGCCATCTGTGGGTGGTACGTGTTGGTGTTCGGCGCGGCTTGGGCCCTGGCCATGGTACCGATCCAGAGGGTGGTGCTGCGCGAGGCCGATCGTGGGGTCACGGCGGACCTCGAGGCCGAGGTCGACGACCTGCGCGCCTTCGTGGCCCGGTCGGGTGTCGATCCGGCGTGGTCGGGGGCAACCCGAGCCGTGCTGCTCGACTTCATCGCCCGGCGTGCCCCGGCTGCGGATGTGCTGGCCGTCGCCGTACACGACGGCGAGATGGTGGCGATGTCTGCGCAGCCGGCGGCCCGACACCTGGTCACGGCCGAACGCCTGGCCGACTGGTCGGTGGTCGACGACGCGCGGTGGGGGTCCACGAATGGTTCCCCCGAGGGATACCGCTGGCTGGTCGTCCCCGTCGGCGAGCGGGCCGTGTTCGTGGTGGCCGCCGATGCCGGTCGTGAGCGTCGCGCCGCCCATCGACAGATCCTGGTGGCCGGGTTGGCCGGGGCGGGCGCACTCGGGCTGGGCGCGCGGTTCGGTGCCACGCGATCGGCGGGCCACCCTCGCCGCCGGCGTCGTGAGCACGCCGCGGCGTCGCCGGCACCGGTTCCCGTTGCACCGGGCGCGGTGGTCGCGGCCGATCACACCCCACGGTTGGACCTACGGCTGTTGGACGCCGGCGAGCTGTCCGAGCACCTCTTCGCGGTCCTGTCGGCCGACGAGCCGTCGGGTGGGTGGGTGCTGTCCTCGTCCGCGACCGGTGACGTGGTGTGTGACCCCGACGGGATCGAACGGGTGATGCGGGCCCTGGCCGGGGTGGGTGGGGGCCGACGTCTGATCACCACCAATCACGACGGCGGTCTCCGGTTCTCGGTGGGCAATGACGAGGAGGATCGAACGGCATCGCGGGCGTC
>JAOUEE010000109.1 GCA_029858875.1 Acidimicrobiia bacterium | reverse complement strand
TCCGGGGGACTCGTCACCGAGCCGGTTGACGGGATCGAGGTTGTCGACGAAACCGGCCATGTCGGGGTGGTCGAGCGGCTGACGGATCTTGGCCACGTTGAACGCCGCGAGCTGCCAGGTCATGGCCCGGCCTCCTGGTGGCCGATGAGCACGTTCACGACGTTGGTGCCGATCGCATCGACCGCGTAGCCGCCTTCCATGCAGTACACGGTGGGCAGGCCCAGTGCGCCGAGGTGGTGGCCGTAGCTGGTGAAGTCGGCCGTGGTCAGGCGGAAGGTGCTGATGGGGTCGCCCACGAACGTGTCGACGCCGAGTGAGACGACGAGGGCATCGACCCCGATCCGGTCGATACGGCGGGTGGCGGAATCGAGCGCCTCCATCCATGCCGTGAACGACGTGTCCGGGGCCAGCGGGTAGTTGGCCGTGAAGCCCTCGCCCGGGCCCGTGCCGACCTCGTCGGCGAATCCGGAGAAGTGCGGGAACTCGTGGCGGGGGTCGCCGTGGATCGATGCGAACAGGACGTCGTCTCGCCGGTCGAAGATGTCCTGTGTGCCGTTGCCGTGATGGAAGTCGACGTCGAGGATGGCCACCCGGCTCGCTCCGTCGTCGAGGAATGCCTGGGCGACCACTGCGGCGTTGTTGAGGAAGCAGTACCCACCGAAGTAGTCGCGGCCGGCGTGATGGCCGGGCGGCCGGCACAGGGCAAACGCCGAGTTGTCGCCGGCGCCGACCAGTTGCTGGGCCGTGTAGGCGACGTCGACGGAGGACCGGGCTGCCGCCCACGTGCCGCGGGTGAGCGATGTCTCGGATGCGAACGCGAAGAAGCCGAGTCGTCCTTCGATGTCGAGGGGCTCACGCGGGGCCATCCGGCGCGCCGGGAAGCAGGTGGGGATCATGTCGCCCCGGTGACCCTCGGCCCGCCACACATCGTGGGCTGTGGAGAGGAACGCGAGGTAGCGCTCGTCGTGCACGCGCGGGAGCAGCGTGTCCGGCAGCGGCCGCGGTGTGGCGACCTCCCCCAGTGCGGCTCCCTCGAGCGCGGCGACGATGTGGTCCCATCGTTCCGGGCACTCGAACGGCGGGACCAGATCGCCCTCGTACAGCTCCCCAGCAGGGTGGTGCAGTCGGTGATCCGGGCTGGCCACGATCTTCATCGTGCCGGGATCGCGGGCCGTCGGAAGGCGCTGACCATGCGCCTCAGGCTAGGCATCTGATTCGGTGTCTGGGGCTCTAGGGTCTGAGGCCGTGTCCGAGGGATCGATTCGACCACGCGCGGAGGCGTGGACCGGTGGCGACACCCGCCTGGCGCGCACTGTCGCCCGACCGATGATCCGGTTTCTCGCCCAGGAGGCCGCGTCGGGTGCGTTGCTGCTGGCCGCCACCGCCGTGGCGCTGCTGTGGGCCAACTCGGCGTGGAGCGCCAGCTATCACGACTTCTGGAACCTCGAGATCGACCTGACCGTCGGTTCATGGCATCCGTTCGTACACAACGGTCAGCCCCTCACGCTCGAGGGGTGGGTCAACGACGCCCTCATGGCCTTGTTCTTCTTCGTCGTCGGCTTGGAGATCACGTCCGAGGTGGTGGTGGGCGAGCTGCGCGAGCCCCGCGTAGCCGCCCTGCCGGCCGTGGCTGCGTTCGGTGGCATGGTGGCGCCGGCGGCGATCTACACCGTCGTGAACCTCTCCGGAGGCGAGATGGACGGCTGGGGCATACCGATGGCAACCGACATCGCCTTCGCGGTCGGTGTGCTGGTGCTGCTGGGGCCTCGGGTCCCGCGGGCGCTCAAGCTCTTCGTGTTGATGCTGGCCATCGTGGACGACATCGGGGCCATCCTCGTGATCGCCGTGTTCTACACCGATGATCTCGACTTCGCCTGGCTGGCCCTTGCCCTGTTCGGCCTCGCCGCCATCGGGCTGATGCGGCGCGGCCGGGTGTGGTACACCCCCGTGTACATCGTGGTCGGGCTGGTTGTCTGGTACGCGACGTTCCGGTCGGGCGTGCACGCCACCATCGCCGGGGTGGCGGTCGGCGTGATGACCCCCGCCCGGCCGCTGCTGGGGCACCGTCGTTTCGAGGGCGTCGAGGATGTCCTCAGCGGCGACACCGCCGACCCCGCCGGTCTACGGGATGTGTCGTGGAGGCTCCGGGAGTCGGTGTCGGTGTC
The DNA here is from genome assembly GCA_029858875.1 of Acidimicrobiia bacterium. GTDB lineage: Bacteria > Actinomycetota > Acidimicrobiia > Acidimicrobiales > SHLQ01 > JAOUEE01. Next base: position 8,913 of record JAOUEE010000109.1, on the reverse strand, counting down.
GTCCCGGCTGAGCGCCATCATCAGTCCCTGGACGAGCTTCTTGATCGTGCCGATGTTCGCGCTGGCCAATGCCGGAGTGCCCCTGTCCAGCCAGGCGCTCACCGACGCGGCAGCGTCGCCGGTGACCATCGGCATCGTGTTGGGTCTGGTGATCGGCAAGCCACTCGGGATCGTGATGGCGACGCTGCTCACGCACCGGCGGGGCTGGGCCCGTCTGCCCCATGGGGTGGAGCCCCGCCACATCGTGGGCGCCGGGTTCGTGGCCGGCATCGGCTTCACGGTGGCCCTCTTCATCGCCGATCTGGCCTTCGCCGACCCGGCCCTCGTGGATCAGGCGGTCATCGGCATCCTGGCGGCTTCCGCCATCGCCTCGCTGATCGGTGTCGCCATCCTCTGGAAGGCACCGCAGGTCGATCGGGAAGCCACATGACCGTTGTGGACCGCATCGCCGGAGCATCCTCGCCCGTCGTCGCCCGCAGGCCAGAATGGGACATGGCGACCAGTCGGAGCCCGCATCGATGCTGACATCACGCTTCTCTCATCGGCGCCACCGATGGAAGCGGGCGCCCGTTCGCGATCCCTGGCAACGGATGCGCCTGAGCATGACCATCGTGTTGTTGGTGGTGGCGATCGGAACCACCGGATACTGGCTGATCGGGCTCAGCGCCTTCGATGCGCTGTACCAGACGGTCATCACCATCACGACCATCGGCTTCGGTGAGGTCGGTTCGGCCGCCGAGATCACCACCGGGTACCGGGCGTTCACGCTGGTGTTGGCCATTGTCGGTACCGGAGCCGTGTTGTACACCTTGGTGCTGTTCGTCGACGGTCTCATCGAGGGCAGCCTGAACGAGGAGCTACGGAGAAGACGTATGGTGCGTGAGATCGAGGACCTGGAAGGGCATGTGATCATTGCCGGCTGGGGGAGGATGGGTCACGCCATTGCCCACTCCGTGGGGAGGGCCGGCCTCGAGATCGTGGTGGTCGACCGCGATCCTTCCGATGATGTGTCGCATCATGCGGTCGTGGTCGGCGAGGCCACCGATGATCGCGTGCTCCGTGAGGCCGGCGTCGATCGCGCCGGGACCCTCATCGCGGCCCTGACGAGCGACGCCGACAACCTGTTTCTCACGCTCAGCGCGCGCCGGATGCGTCCCGATCTGTTCATCGTGACCCGCACCAGCGACCAGAAGAACGAGCCCAAGTTCTTCCAGGCCGGCGCCAATCGGGTGGTGAATCCGCACGAGATCGGTGGTTCACGGATGGCCGCCCTGGCGTTGCAGCCCCATGTGTCCGAGTTCCTCGACGAGGTGCTGCACGACGAGAGCCACGATGTGTCGGTGCAGGAGCTGCACGTGGCCGAGGGGTCGGGGATCGTGGGAGAAGCCCTTTCGGTTGTCACCGGGCTGCCCGGCGAGCACTCCCAGATCATCGCCATCCGCAAGGAGCCCGGCCGCTACCACAGCAACCCGGCTCCCGACACGGTGCTCATGCAGGGCGACGTGGTGATCGCCCTCGGTTCGGCCGAACAACTCCAGGATCTGGCCCGCAAGCTCTGTTAGCACCGACCGGATGGCTGCACCCGCGTCGGTCTGGGCAACTCGTCCTCGGCCGTTGGCCTCCGAGACCAGGGGTCGGTCTCTTCTGGTCGGTGTCTTCTGCTCGACGCGGCTCGTGCGCGCGACGGCTGTGCCTCTGCCGTCAGCTGCCGCTCGCGACCAGCACGATGCCGAGTAGGAACCCGATGACCAGGAACACCGTGGCGATGATGCCGCAGATCCGGCCGGCCGCCACGCTGGCGCGATTGCGGTAGGCCTGTGGATTGGCGTCGATCTGGCGGAGAGCGTTGTTGCCCATCGACCAGGCGAAGGGGCCGAGCAGGCCACACACCACCAGGCCGAGGATGCCGAGCACCAGGATGGTGGTGCCCTGGGGATGGTTCACCGGGCCCAGTCCGGCCGGCTGGGGTGGGTACGACGGCTGGCTGGTCATGCACACTCCGGTGGCGAACAGGAGGGCGGACGGTCCGCCCTCGAGCGACGCTAGCGGGCTGCCCGTCGCGGGTGCTGGACCTCGGCGCTCACGGCCCGGCGCGGTCGGTGGACGTCAGCTGCCACGAGCCTTGCTCGGTGTAGGTGATCGTGCCCACCGGTGAGTCGGAGTCGATGTGTACCTCACGTTCGCCTCGCAGCGGCAGCCAGTCGTCGACGCGCAGCCACAGGTCATTTCGTTCGTCGCCGGTCTGGGCGCCGGTCAGCGTGTTGTCGAACCGCACATGTATGGCTGCGACCGTCCGGCCCTCGATGTCGAGCGCTTCGGATCCGAGGCTGGTCACGGTTCCGGCGCTGGTGGTGGTGCCGGGTACCTGCTCGTTCGTCCCCGTGCACGAGCGTTCCGTTGGCCGGTCGGCAGCGGTGCTGCCGGGGACGAACAGCGCGGGTGGATCGCAGGCGAACGTCGACAGGTTGGTCACCGTGCTGGCGCCGAAGTCCCATGCCTGCCAGGTGCGGCCGCCCGTCTCGACGAGCGAATCGCCGCTGGGGCACAGGCTCCAGTCCTGCCAGTGGGCCTCGTTGTAGTCGATCTTGAACGACCAGCAGCCGTCGGCCAGGTGGGTGACGGAGGCAGGCATCGTGGCCCCGTCGTCCTGGCTGGTCGGCGGAAAGGAGATCTCCTCGCGTCCCTCCCCCTCGAGGACGTATACGCCGGCTGGTGGTCGACGGGCGACCGTACCGGCGACGAACGACGTGGACGTGGCGGCGAACTCCTCGAGGGCCTCGGAGACGGGCTTTGGATCGGCCTGGTCCCGGGTGGCGAACAGCAACACCAACACGCCGGTGATCACGGCCAGGACCGCGAACGAGGCGACGATGGGCATCCACCATCGAAAGCGGCGATCACGGGGGCGGTCCATGCCTCCGATGCTCGTCGGTCTCGCCCGACCCGACGAGGGTCGAAGGTCCCCGGCCCACATCGGCCTTCTGGTCGGTCGACGTGCGGTGCGCGAGGCTGGGCGGTAGGCACCCAAGAAAGAGGTGGTCGATGCAAGCCAAGCCCGGTGACCGGATTCTCATCCACGGCCAGAAGGTCGGCGAACGGGATCGGAAAGGCATCATCCTCGAAGTCCACGGCCGCGACGGCGGGCCTCCCTACCTGGTGGAGTGGGCCAGCCAACCCGGCGAGCACCTGTTCTTCCCGGGCAGCGATGCCATCATCAAACGCTCACGGAATCGCTGATCCCGCCGGTTCGACGCCGGAGCCCGGCCGCCGCGAAGACCGCCCGATGACCGGAGTCCCGCGCCGTGCCTTCGTGATGACCGACATCGTGGCGTCGACGCGCCTGTGGGCCGACCACACCGAGGCCATGGCCTCGGATCTGGCCCTCCACGATCAGACGGTGAGCGCGGCCATCGACCAGCACGCGGGGACGACGATCTCGACGGCCGGTGACTCGTTCGCCGCCACGTTCGTGTCGGCGGATGACGCGGTGCACGCGGCCATGGCCGTGCAGCGGGATCTGGCCGCCGTCCGCTGGCAGGTGCCGACCGGGATCCGGGTCCGCATCGGCGCACATGTGGGCGCGGCGCAACGGCGCGGTGATGGCTGGTACGGGCCACCGTTGAACGAGGCGGCCCGCATCATGGCGTCGGCGCATGGTGGCCAGATCGTCGTGTCCGAGGCGGTCGCCGATCGGCTGTCGGGTATCGAGCTCATCGACCTCGGCGCACACCGGCTGCGCGATCTCTCCGGCAGCCGGAGGCTGTTCCAGGTGTCGGTGCCGGGTCTGGACGAGGACTTTCCGCCGCTCCGCTCGATGAGCGGCTTCGTCACCACCCTCCCGGCCCAGCGCACCTCGTTGATCGGTCGCGACGAGCTCATCGGTCGCATCCGTCGGATGCTGCTGGAGCACCGGTTGATATCGCTGATCGGCCCCGGCGGCGCCGGCAAGACCCGAGCGGCCATCGAGGCGGCCGGTCGCGAGCTGGTGAATTTCCCGGACGGGGTGTTCTTCGTGGATCTCACCGTCGCGGCCTCGCCCGCCGACGTGGAGGCGGCGTTGGTCAGTGGCGTGCGGGCCGCCGTTCCCCCCGATCGTTCACCCGAGGAGCACTTGGCCTCGTACCTCTCCGATCGTGTCGCCCTCCTGGTGATCGACAACTGTGAGCACGTCGTGGGTCGGATCGGTGAGATGGTCGACGGCTTCCTGGATGCGGCGCCGGACCTGCGGGTGCTCACCACGTCGCGCGAGCCGCTCGGCGTGCACGGGGAGCAATGTGTCTCGGTCCCGTCGCTGGCCGTCGACGGACCGTCGTCCGCAGCCGTTCGCCTCTTCGCGGAGCGAGCAATGGCGGCCGATGATTCGACGGTGATCGACGATGCCGACCTGGAGACGGTGATGGAGATCGCCCAGCGTCTCGATGGGATACCGCTGGCCATCGAGCTGGCGGCGGCCCAGACCCGCACGCTGACGCCGGACCAGATCCTGGACCACCTCGACGACCGATTCCGCCTCCTCGATGGAGGCCCGCGTCAGGCTCCCGAGCGCCAACGCACCCTCGAGGCGGCCGTCGATTGGTCGTACCGCCTCCTCACCGAGGACGAGCAGGTCGCCTTCCGGCGGCTGTCGGTTTGTGCCGGACCCTTCACCCTTCCCACCGCCGCCCTGATGCTGGAGCTCGACCAACTGGACGCCGCCAAGGCACTCGACTCCCTGGTGGCCAAGTCGCTCATCATGCCGATTCAGTTCGGTCCTCGGATTCGGGGCTACCGGTACCTGGAGACCCTCCGAGACTTCGGCCGCCACCGTCTCGTCGAGGCCGACGAGTTGGAGGCGGCACGGGCATCACTCGAGCACGCCCTGCTTCCTGCGCCTTCGCTGCTCGGTGACTGGACGGCGCTGGCCAACCACTACCTCTGGGCCAGCGACATCGTCCTCGTCGTCGAGGATGCAACGCGGCGCGACGCAGCCGACCGGGCCCTCAGCGCCGGCCGGCTCGACGCGGCCGCATTGATCTTCAGTTCGTGCGCGTTTCGCGATGACCCGGGTGCGCTCGAGACGGTGTTGCGTCTGGTGTCGCCCCTCGCCGGCCGGCGGGACGAGCTCGACCCGGTGGCATGGCGGGCGGTCTGCACCGCGAAGGTGGCTTTGGAGCGGTCGACCCGGCGCTACGACGCCTGCATGGCGACGGCGATCGACATGCTGGAGAAGCTCGAGCCCGACGATCCCGCCCGAGGCTGGTTCGAGTTGTGGCGTTGTGCCCTCACCACCGCGGTGGCACCCGCGGTCGGGATCGCCGAGATCGACGCGGTGCTACCAGCGGTGCGTGTGCATGCCCAGCCTCCGCATGACTGGGCCCTCTCGCAGCTGCTGTCGGCCAAAGCGACCGGCCTGGCGGTCCTGGGCCGACTCGAGGAGGCGCTCCCGATGGCCCGCGAGGCACGAACATGGGCTCCGGTGGGGAAGGAGTCGCTCGATCAGGCGTTGGCGTCGCTGCTGTGGCTGCTGTACCTCACCGGCGAGGAGGTCGACGAGGAGCTGCTGTCCGAAGTGGCGGCGCAGAACCAGGAGCTGGGTCTGGCCGAGCTGTGTGCCGCGCCGGGTGGGCTGTGCGTGAGGGGTTCGATCGACGACCGTGCCGCCCGACTGATCGCGTTGGCTCGGCGTCGGCCGTCGACAGATCTGCCCACCCCGTTCGTCCTGGCCTTCGCCTGGTTGGCCATCGAGCAGGGTGACCACGCCCGCGCCGAGGAGCTGTTGGCCACGGTGGAGCTGTACGACTCGAGTACCCAGATCGCCTTGATCCACGCCTTGGCCCGGGTGGAGGGCTGGACCGCGGCGACGTGGAGCCAGGGTTGTGACCAGGCCATCGGCCGCTACCTGAGCCCGGCCCACGAGGCCGAGTCGAGGAAGAGCGCGGCCACCCTGGCCGCCGAGCTCGAGCGGTGGGAACGACTGCTGGGACCGGTCCGCGCCGGCTCGACCGACAGCTGAACGAACTGCGGGACCGTGAGGGGGCCCGGCCGAGATACACAGCGGTCGTCGCCAGCGGCCGACCCCCGGGGTGCGAGCGTGGGCTACCGTCATCCAGGTGGAGGGCGTATTGCTCACCGTCGTGGTCTGCCGGGGACAGGCACCCAGTGACCGGATGGTGCGCCTCGTCAGGTCGGTGCGGGCTTCGAACGCGGGCGCCGGTGTCGAGGTGGTGGAGGTCGACATCGAGGTCGACGGTGGCCGTGCCATGGAGCTCGGCGTCATGGTGTGTCCGACCGTCATCGTGAGCGTCGATGGCGACGAACGGGAGCGCCTCGTGGGCCCGCGCTCGCATCGGGCCCTGCTGCAGTGCCTGTTGCCGCTGCTGTACGTCGATGACGAGCGGGCTGTGGCCGAGTTGCGCCGACAGCTGGGTTCACCCGGGGAGCGGTTCCCTCGGCGGGCCCGTCGGCGAGCCGGCCGGGTGTCCCAGCAGCGGCGGGTCGAGATGCTCGGGGGGGTCGGCCTGTTCGAGTCGCTGACCAAGCGCCAGCTGAACCAGCTGGCCCAGGTCGCCCACGAGATCGTCCTCGACCCGGACACGGCGGTGATCACCGAAGGGCACCTCGGTGATGAGTTCTTCCTCGTGGTTCAGGGCGGTCTTCGAGTGACCCGTCAGGGTGATCCCATCGCCCGGCTCTCCACCGGTGATGGGTTCGGTGAGATGTCTCTGCTCGACGATCTCCCGCGCAGCGCCACCGTGACCACGTCGGGTGCGGTGACGCTGCTGGCGATCGATCGGTCGACGTTCAGGAGCCTGCTGACGCAGGCTCCTGAGATCGCCATCGCCCTCCTGGCGTCGATGTCGGTGCGGCTTCGCAACCGCGACGCGGCGTGCCGGTCGGAATCGTAGCCGTCGGCAGCGCTCGTCGCAGCGGGTCTTTCGAACGGCCGGCGCGCCGTCTTCCGGAAGCAATCCGCGACCATGCGCACGAATGGGTGGAAGTCCGTCTACGTTGGCGGTCAGCCCGGTAAAGACACCAGATGGGCTGAGGATGAATCACGTGGTTTCGAACAGAATCGTCGCTCGACGGGCCGGCATCGCCGTGGTCCTGGTGCTGGTTGCGGCGCTGACCGTGGGTGGCCACATCGATCCGGTGGGTGCCGAGCTGGACGGCTCGCCGGGTGCGGCCGAAACGGGCCAACCGGTGCGCTTGGTGCGCACCATCCCCACCCGCGAGCTCGGGCTGGCGGCACCGGCGTCGGTCACCTACCGGGCCGCCACCGACTCGCTGATCGCCGCTGGTCGGGGGGTCGACCGCCCGGCCGTGGTGGTCGAGTTCACCGAGCTCGATGATCTCGTGGCGGCTGCACCGCTGACCGCCGAAGCCTTGGTCTCGACCATCGCCATCGATCCCGTCGACGATGTGCTCACAGCCGAGAGTCCATCGGGGGCGGTGGTGCTGTCCGATCCGGGGGCGGGGCCCGTCGTCGTGCTCGCCGAAGCCGACCCGGCCGCGGTGGCACAGCCCGCGGCAGTCACCTTCGATCCCGAGACGGGCTCACGGTACGTGCTCGACCGGACGGGCCAGATGATCGTGGCCGTGGACCGCGGCGGAATCCGCACCACGCTCGACCTGAGCCACGTGCTGAGCGGCACCGCCTCGGGTCTCGCCTTCGACCCGGCCGGGCGGCTGCTCCATGTCGTCTCCGGCGACACCATGGTGAGCATCGACACCAGCGGTGATCTCGCAGCCCGGTACGACCTGTCGTCAGCCGAGCTGGCCGAACCCGGCGGCATGGTGTTCGCTCCCTCGGCCGACAGCACCGACGAGGCGCTCAGCCTCTACATCGCCGACGCTGCTGGTGGCTCGGTCGCTGAGCTGTCCCTCGACCCGACCGTTCCGGTCGATGCGGCTCCGACCGCAGAGGCCGTCTCGGCGTCATTGGTCCGCACCTACGACCTGTCCGCGCTCACCCCACCCAGCCCCGACTCGGCCGGCGTGGTCTACCTCGCCGACCGCGACCTGCTGATGGTCAGCGACTCCGAGGTGAACGAGACGACGCTGTATGCGGGGCGCAACCTCTTCGCCGTCGTTCCCGCCACGGGTGCCACCACCAACGCAGGCAACAACACCCTGGCGTTCAGCGACGAACCCACCGGAGTGGGCTACGACCCCGGCAGTCTCCATCTCTTCGTCTCCGACGATGACGACAACGAGATCTTCGAGGTCGACGCCGGCGGCGACGGGATCTACGGCAACAGCGACGACACGGTGACGTCCATCGACACGGCCATCCTCGGCTCACAGGACTCCGAGGACGTCGCGTACGGCGACAACACCCTCTACGTCGTCGACGGGGTCGACCGCGAGGTGTACGTCGTCGGTGCCGGCCCCAACAACATCTTCGATGGGTTGCCGGCCAACGGCGGCGACGACACCGCCTCGCAGTTCGACGTCGGCCAGTACGGCGCGAACGACCCGGAAGGGATCGAGTATCACGCCGAGACCGACAGTCTCCACATCGTCGACCACAAGTCCGACATCATCTACGAGACGACCACCGCCGGCGCCCTGATCGGCACCGTCGACATCAGCGCCGCCAACCCGAAGGTTGCCGCCGGGGTTGCGGTCGCTCCGGCCAGCGACGGCTCGGGCGCCGAGCACTACTACGTCGTCGACCGGGGTGTCGACAACGACGGCAACCCCGACGAGAACGACGGCAAGATGTACGAGCTGACCGGCTTCGGCACCGCTCAGTGCAACGGCTTGGCCGTCACCGTGGACCTGGGTCTGGGCCAGTCTCCGACTGATGGCCCGGATGTGATCCTGGGGACGGCCGCTGATGATGTCATCGTGGCCGGGGGTGGCGACGACACCGTGTGCGGGCTCGGTGGTCACGACACCATCAACGGTGGCGCCGGGGGTGATTGGATCGAC
>JAOUEE010000448.1 GCA_029858875.1 Acidimicrobiia bacterium | reverse complement strand
CGAGCCGAGCGTCACCGCGGCCCCCTCGACCACGGTGGTGGAGGCGACCACGACCTCGTCGGGGCCCGCCAGCACCACGAGCGTTGCGCCGACCACGACCGCCGCGCCGACCACGACCAGCGCGCCCGCGACGGTCGGGCAGGCTCCGGAGGCCCCATGATGGTTCTCAAGGTGGGCCTGGCCGCCATCGTCGTGGTTGCCGCCGCCATCATGGCCTGGTCGACGTTCACCACCAGCACGGCCCGCGTCAGCGCCACGACCGATTCCGACTCGCTCTTCCAGGCCAGCACCTTGACCCTCGATCGACCCAACGGTGAGGTGAGCCTGCTGCTCAACGCCGACGGGCTCTATCCCGGCCTCGAGACCACCGGCTGTGTCGAGGTGGCCTACGACGGCTCCATTCCCGCATCGGTACGGCTGCACGGTGCCCCCGGCGGCGGCACCGGCCTGGAGGAGTTCGTCGAGATCAGTCTCGAGCAATCGGCGTTGGGCGGCTCGTGCGCGGCGTTCGAGCCCGCCGGTGACCCCTTCTACGACGGCAACCTGGCCAACCTGTGGCGGCGTCATCCCAGCTACGGGCGGGGCGTCACGCTGGCTCCGGCGGCGACGGCCGGCACGCTGATCGCCCTACGGGCCACGGCCACCGTCGTTGACGACAATGACGCCCAAGGGCTCACGACCGGCTTCGTGATCACCATCGAGGTGCGGCCGTGAGCACCGAGCACTCACGCCTGTCCGCCATGGTCCGGACCATCCTCGGCCCCGCGGCGAGCATGCTCGCCTGGGTCTATCTCTACCTCGTCGCGCTGCTGGGCGCCTGGGTGTTGTTGACCATCGCTGTCACACCGTGGCAGCCAGTCGTCGTCACCAGCGGTTCCATGCAGCCGACCCTGCGAGCCGGCGACGTTCTGCTCACCAGTGAGCATCCGGTCGAGCTGCTCGCCCAGCGCTCGATCATCACCTTCGAGTCCCCGATCGAACCCGGCGTGCTGATCACGCACCGCGTCGTCGCAGTCGAGTCGGACGGATACATCACCAAGGGCGATGCCAATCCGACGTCGGACACCGACCGTATCGATCCGGCCGATGTCAGAGGTGTCGGGCGACTGGTCGTGCCGTTGGTCGGGTTGCCGATCGTCTGGGCCCAGGACGGCAACATCGGCGCGTTGGTCGCCTGGGCGGTGCTGACCTTGGCTGCCCTGGCGGTCGCCCTGGCCGGATCCCGGGCCACGCGAAAGCTGGACCGGGTCGACGAAGGCGAGCGCGAATCACCGGTGGTCGAAAAGGCCATCCGGCGCGTCCGCATTCTCATCGGCGTCATGATCCTGAGCCAGTTCTTCCTGGACTCGAGTCGCTTCGACGTGCAGGGCGCCGACGTGCAGCGATGGTCTCTGTTGGGTACCTCGCTCGGGCTGTTGTTGGTGATGAACCTGGTGTCGCTGTACGGCGCCCAACGAAACGACCCCGGCGCCACCGCCCGGCTGTCGCTGATCCAGCTCATCGGCGACACCGTGCTGGTCGTCATCCTGACCACGGCCACCGGCACCAGTGGCATCGGTTGGGTCCTGTTCGCCCTGCCCATCATCGAGGCAGCCGCCCGGTTCCGCTTGGCCGGCGCCCTACTCCACTGGATGGTTCTCACCGGCATAACCATCCTCGCCCGGATCTGGGTCCTCGAGCGAACCAACCCGGGTTCAAGCGTGGTCATCGACGACCTCGAGCAGGTGCTCGATCAGCTGAGCGTGCTGTTGCTGGTGGTCATCCCCGGTGCCCACCTGGCCGAGCAGCTGCTCAACGAGGTGCTGGCCCAACGCCGCGCCACGGTCGAGGCACTCGAACGCGGCCACATGCTGCATCAGACGGCCGAAACCGGCCATGAGCTCAACCGGCTCGGTGTCGAGCTGTTCCCCACCATGGTGACATCGGCCCTCGAGCTCGGCTTCGACCACGCCGACGTCTGCGTCCGACTCAACGACGGATCGTGGCAGATCCTGGCCCATGGCTCGGCGAGCGGATCCTCGTCTCCGTTGCCTGCGCCGGGCCAACCGGGTAGCGCCCTGCGAACCGAGCATCTCCGGCTCAGCGAGATCGCCATCGAACCCGACGATCCCGACCAAGAGGCATGGGAGCGCATCCACGAAGCCGGTCTGACCCTGCTCGCCCGCATCATCGTGGCCCGCCAGGAGGGGACCATCGTGGCGCTACGAGCCGCCTCGGCCCTCGAGTCCCTGCGGCCGGGCACGGTCGACGCCCTGCGTCTCATGTGCGGCCAGGCCAGCGTCGCTCTCCAGAACGAGCGGTTGCTCAGCCAGCTCCGAGAGGTGCACGACGAACTGGCCCACCGGGTGCGACACGACTCGCTGACCGGCCTCCCGAACCGGGCCTACTTCATCGACCAGTTGAACCAACTGGTGGAGGAGGCGACCAACCCGCAGCGGCGTTTCGCGGTGCTCTTCATCGACCTCGACGGATTCAAACCGATCAACGACCGGCTCGGACACGATGCCGGTGACGCCCTCCTGGAGAACGTCTCACGCCGGCTCGAGACCGCAGCCGGCGGCGATGCGCTCGTCGCCCGCCTCGGTGGTGATGAGTTCACGGTGCTGATCCCGGACATGTCCCACCACGACGACGCCGAAGAGATCGTGGAGCGAATCCACGGCGCGCTGGTCCAGCCCTACCGGATCGGCCGGGACTCGGTCTCGGTGGGCGCGAGCATCGGCATGGCG
>JAOUEE010000108.1 GCA_029858875.1 Acidimicrobiia bacterium | reverse complement strand
GCCGCGGCAGAGGCCGACATCGGCCGGGCCATCGTCGTCGGACGCCATCACATCGACAACGTGGCTGCCGCGGCCCGATCGGCCGGCGCGGCCGGCGGCTTCTCCCGCATGGCCGTCCAATGGCGTGGTCGCGACGATGATCCGCGTTCGGCTCGCGACGAAGGCCCCATCACCTTGTCGGTGTACGTCGTGGCGCCCATCGCCGGGCGCGTCCGCGCCGGTCAGGTACTGCCCATGCATCACGTCGGTGCCACCACGCTGGACGGGCGGGCCGACTTCCTCGAGCTGCACCTGGGCTACCTCGAGTTGCTGGTGCACGCCGCCCTCACACCGGCCCAGCGCGACGTCTTCCACAACGGCAGCGACCGCTACGAGTTCCGTTTCATGGCCAGCACCGGTCGGTCCATCGGCACGGTCGGGGTCCGGGGCGGACCGACAGGACCGGTCGTGGCGGCCGACACTGGCGATCTGCAACCGGCCGGCCTGCCGCCACTGGTGATGATCGACGACGCCGGCCGCGGGGCCGTGGCGGCGCGTGACCACGATCAGGCTCGCACCATCTGCTCGTCGGCGTTCGGCTCGGCCTTCCTCCCCGATGGGCTCCAGATCCGCAACGTGTTCACCGCGGACGACCGGGCCGAGCTCACCTACGCCAAGACCTCGCCGACCTCGATCGCCCGGGTGGCGTACTCGTCCAGTGATCACACCGCGGTGGATGTCGGGGCCGCCCTGTGGAGTCAGAATCTCGACTTCGCCACCCGGAAGACCGTGGCCCGGGAGCTGTCCAACACCTACTCCACCACGGTGGGGCCCAACCGTCTGCGGAGCATCACCACCACGCTGTACACGCGCCAGTTCCTGCTGCGCTGCGTGTACCCCAACCCCTTCAACCCGATCATCGAGCTCACCCGCCCGCACATGTACGCCGAGTACCACGCCGAGGCGGCCGAGGGGTTGGTGCCCCGGGGTCAGGTCGCGCACCGATGGAACTTCTCGTGCGCCAATCAGTTCCGGTCGCAGGTGGGCAGTCGCAACTCCGGTGGCACCTGGGCCCAACACCGACGGGTCGAGCTCACCTACCGACAGGCGGTGCGGATCCGGCCCGGCGGCGCGTCCACCTACCTGGTGATGGATCTCGCGCAGCGAATCGGCCGCAGCGACGAGGTCGCCATCACCTACCAGAAGGTGAACCGGGGCTCGCTGTTCATCTGTGGCTTCAACTTCAAGATCCCGTCGCAGTCGTCGCGGGTACGGGCGCAGGGCGGATGTGATCCCAAGCCATGCCGGCCCGTGCTGTACTGACCGCCCTGGCCGTGCTGGCCGCCGTCGGCTGTTCGGGCTCGGACGGCCCGGCGGTGGCGCCCCGGTCGTTGACCAACGTCAACGCCGACTCGACCTACGCAGCGTGCGTGCCGGACGCCGATCTGGTCGGGCTCGGTGCCGTCATCGTGGCCTTCACGCCCGATGGTGGGCCGCCTCGGCTCGCCGGAACCCGGGTGGTCGATCCGGCGCACGCCGTGCAGGTCGTCCACATCGAGGTCCTCGTCGACCGGGGCACCGTCGAGGAGCGCCTCGACGCACCGTTGTTCCAGGTGGTGGGGCTGGACTCGGCCTTCGCCTCGGCCGTCGAACCCGGGTTCGGTGTGTTCCGCTCCTTTCCCCGCGCCGATGTCACCGCTCGGCCCGACGGCACTCTGGGGCCACCGGTCACGTTGGGCTGGCACTCGCTGGTCGTTGCCGTCGAGCCCTCGACGCCGCTGCTGTCCGTATACGACATGGCCATCCACTACCGGGTCGACGACGGCGCCCCGGTTGCCGGGTCGCTCGGCATGCAGTGGCAGTTGCGCCTGGACGACTGTGCCCGCACCGAGGGCGACCCTGCCCCCGACATGCTGGTGCCCGACGGTCAGACGGAGTGGGTCACCGTGTACACCGCCCACCCCGGAGAACCCCGGACGGTGGTGACCCGGATGCCAGGATGAACCGGTGTCCGACCCCAGCGTGCGCGAGCGCCGTCTGTTGGCTCTGGTGGCCGTGTCCGTCGTCATCGGGGCGGTGGTCTGGGCGTTGGCGGCGCTGGGTGACGACGACCCCGCGCCGCCCACCGGTCAGCTGAGCTGTCTCGACGTGCGCCATCGGCCCACGCCCCGGACCGTCGACCAGCACGTGCTGCGTCTGGGCGTCGCCGTCGATGGCCCCGACGATCGCTACCGACTTCGGGTCCAGCGGGGTGAGGACGAGGTGTCGACCGAGGCCCAGGTCTCCCGGCCGGCACTGATCGAATGGCCGGCCGCCGCGTCGGTCGTGGAGGTGACCGCCATCACCGTCACCCCCGTCGACCAGAGCGGCGCGACCGTCACCGACATCACCGAGCAGGTGCTGGGCTCGGCACCGTGGTCGGTCGCGCTGCCCGAGGCCGAGGGGTCGATCGCCGATGGTGTCCCGGCCTGCGCCGACGATGCCGCCGGCACCGTCCACGCCGGATTCGTGTTCGCCCCACCGGTACCCGTGTTCGCCGCGGATGGCCCCCCGGTCGACTCGGCGGTCACCGAGTCGGTGCGAACCTTCCTGGCCGAGTTCGCCCGGGCGCAGCAGGGTCCCGAGACCGATGCGCTGTTCGCATCGCTGCACCCGGTCGCCGTGGATGGGTTCGGGGAAGAGGTGTGTCGGGCCCATCTACGCGCCACGGTGGGGCAGGTGCCGGCGCTCGACGTGGTCGGTGTGCAGGCAGTGGTCGGCTACCGCTACCAGCGCCCCGGAGGGTCCGATCCGCTCGACGAGGTCTATGTGGTGGAGGCAACCGTCCCGCTCGCCGGGTCACCGACGTGGCGGTTCAACCTGGCTGCGCTCGACGGCGAGCTGCGTTGGTTGAGCTGGTGCGGCAACTGACGATCAGTTGAAGCTCTGCCAGGTGGCCGTGGGGGCCACCTGGCCGACTCCGATGACCGAGTAGTCGCACACACCGTCCGGGAAGATGGCTTCGAGACGCGTTCGCTGGGCCTCGTCGAGCTCGACCTGGTACACACCGTCGGCGACGGCATCGGCCACCGACCGCAGCTGGCACTTGATGATGTTCTCGGCTCGGGCCGCGCCGGCCACGGTGCGCGGTGTGCCGCTGATCGGGAAGCGGTCGGTGCACGGCCCGGGGTTGTCGTACAGATCCGGTGCGCTGACGAGCGTGCCGTCGGCGTCGAGGCAGTTGTCGACGGCGTCGTCGGGGCGGTGTCGTTCGAGGAGGGTGGCCCGGTCGTCGCCGCTGTCGTCCTCGACCAGGCCGAGCTGGCGACCATCGATCGGGTCGCCGAAGGCCCCGGAGATGTCGGTGCCGTTGAGGCTGACCGCCACGTCGGAGTTCGTGGTGCCGACGGCCACCAGCACGCCGCCTCCGGTGACCACGTCGGGTCGGGCCGAGAGGAACTCGACCTCCGGTTCGGTGCCGGTGCCCATGCCGGCCGCGACGGTGCTGGTTGTGGAGTCGGTCACGGGTGTGGCGTCGCCGGCATCGCCGCTGCTGGAGCACGCCGCCCCCACCAGGGCCACGACGGCGATGAGCGTGGCGGCCCGGGGGGTGAGCGTCACTGCGGGCCCCGATCGCCCCACCGAGGGGCGTCGACGGGGTCCCAGCGGCCTTGGCTGACCAGCCAGGCGATCATGTCGCCCAGTGATTCGTCGAGCGGTCGGTAGTCGATTCCCAGTTCGTCACGCAGGGCCGAGTCATCGGTGGGGACGGATCGGGTCATGGTCGTCGCCGCTTCATAGCCGATGGGCGGCGTCCAGTTCGGCCGCACCCGGGCGATGACATCGCCGACCCGACCGGCCGTCTCCATCAACCGGCCCGGCACGCGACGTCGCTTCCAGGTCTTGCCGGTGGCGGCGTCCAGGGCATCGGCGTTCTGGGTCCAGTCGACGAACGTACCGCCGGCCATGTAACGGCGGGGGCCGCGACCGGGCTCCAGGGCGACCACCATGGCGGCGGTCAGGTCACGGACGTCGATGTAGGAGGTGCCACCCCTGGTGATCACCGGCACCCACCCGGGGCGAAGTGCCTCGCGCCAGCCTTCACCCACCACGTGGCTTCCGGCATCGGTGGGGCCCACGATGCCCCCCGGGTAGAAGATCACCACCGGGGCGCCCGATTCCTGCAGGCGGCGGGCGTGGTGCTCACATGCCGCCTTGGTGTGGGCGTAGTCGGTCTTGGCCTCCGGCACGGGGTCGTCGGAACGCACGATGTCGCCGGCCGGCGGGAACAACGCCGAGGTGCTGGAGACGTGCACGATGGGGTCGCAACCGGCGATTGCCGCCGCGTCCAGCACGGCGCGAACGCCGGCGATGTTGGTGGCCGCCATGGCGGCGGCGTCGGCCGGATCGAAGCTCACCGTGGCCGCGGTGTGGATGACCGCCTCACAATCCGCCACCGCGGCCTGCACTGAGGCAGGGTCGGTGATGTCGCCCAGCCGGTGTTCGACCGCGGTCAGCCCATGGAGCCGCACCATCAGCTCCAGCTTCTCGGCGTTGCGCACGAAGGCGACGGGCTCATGGCCGTTGCGCTGCAGCGCAGCCATGGCGTGGCCTCCCGTGAACCCGGTTGCCCCGGTGACGAGCACTCGCATGGACGGTTCCCTCCCTCGTCCGATGATGCGCACCTGCACGATGATCCTTGCACGCGTGGAGCGCCGTGAACGACAACCGGGTGCGTCTCGCGCGGCGGTGAGACGCCGCCCTCTGAGCCGGCGGTCCGGCGGCGAGGCCGCACCGGCCATTCGTGGTCGCGGGGCTACGCTCGTCGTCGGGTAATTCGCCCGCTCGGTGGGACGGCGCGTGGCAGGCTGGCTCGATGTCGTTGACCGTCGACGATGTCGGGCACGTGCGGGTGCTGCGGCTCGATCGCCCCGAACGGAAGAACGCGCTCACCTCGTCCCTCGGGTGGGCCATCGTGCGTGCGCTGGCCGAGGCGCAGGCCGACGATGCTGTGCGGGTCGTGGCGCTGACCGGCAATGGAGATGCGTTCTGTTCTGGCCTCGACCTGGATGGTGGCGAGGACAGCTCCGTGGCCACCGGGCTGTCGGACCAGGAGCAGATCCTCGACGAGAAGGGCTGGGTCGGTCGTTTCTGTCGGCGCTGCGGTTCGACACCGACAAGCCGGTGGTGGCCGGGATCAACGGCGTGGCCGTGGGTGCAGGCCTTTCCCTGGCGATGGCGGCCGACATCCGGATCGCGGCCGACACGGCGCGCCTGCACCCCGGGTACCTGCGGGCGGGCACCTCGCCCGACGGCGGCCTGACCTGGTCGTTGCCGACTCTCGTGGGCCACGAGGCAGCGCTGCGCTTCCTGCTCGAGTCCCGGTTCGTCGGCGCCGACGAGGCGCTCGACCGAAGGCTCGTGTCCGAAGTCGTCCCGGCCGACCGGCTCGAGGCGAGGCTCCTCGAGTTCTGCGCAGCCGTCGCCGCCCAGGCGCCACTCGCGGTGCGGCGGACGAAGCGACTCGTTGCCCGGGCCCTGTTGGTCACCGACATCGACGCACGGATGACCGATGAGATCCGCGACGCGCTCGCCGGCCTGCGCAGCCAGGACGGACAAGAGGCGGTCAAGGCGATCATCGAGAAACGCGCCCCCCACTTCCGTGGGCGATGAGGTGATGGACCGAACCCGACAACAGCAGGCCGCGATCGACGAGTTCCTCGCGCTGCTCCAGCAGGAGCGCCGGGGAGACACCTGGGTCGGCCGGACCCCGGACGGGTATGGACCGGTGGTCTTCGGTGGCATCGGCCTTGCCCTCACGATCAGCGCGGCCTGTCGTGACGCTCCGAGCGGAACCCGGCTCCACTCGCTCCACGCCCACTTCCTACGGCCGGTGCAGGGCGGCGCCGAGATCGTGTTCAGCAACGACGTGCTGAAGGCGGGCCGAGCGTTCAGCCTTCATGTGGTCACTGCGTCCCAGAACGACAAGCCGGTCATCGCGATGAACTGCTCGTTCACCACTGACACCGACGGGTACGTGTACGACCTCTCGGCCATCCCCGACGGCGTTCCGGCGCCGGAAGACCTACCCGAACCCGAACCCGAAGGCGACGACGACGAGGTCGGGCCATGGGACGCACGGTGGCTGGGGCCCAGCGGTGTGCGGCCCGACGGTACCCGTGAGGCCACCCACCGTCATTGGTTCCGCCTGCCCCGAACGCTCGGGGACGACCCGCACCTGCACACCGCGCTGCTCGGCTACGCGACCGACTGGACCGGCGTGGGTGGGCGGCCACTCCACCTCGACGGTGACACCACCGGCATGATCAGTCTCGACCATTCGGCGTGGTTTCACCGACCGGTCCGGGCCGATGATTGGCTCCTCCAGGACGTGCAGAGCCTGGTCAATGCCGGCGGTCGAGGAACTCTACGAGGCGTGATCAGGAACAGGCAGGGACAGATCGTCGCCTCGATGGCCCAAGAGATGCTCCTGCGACCCGTCACGTCCTGAGCCGACATCGTTCGCCCTCGCACCGACGGCGAACGAGACCCACGGGCGCGGTCCGCCGAGCCCGAGCGCGGTTTCGTTTGGCGCCCTTGACAGGATTCGAACCTGCGACCGGCGGGATAGAAGCCCGCTGCTCTATCCGGACTGAGCTACAAGGGCGCGTTCACGGTAGCCGAGCCGGGCGACGCCTCGGTGCCCCCGTCATGCGCTTCGGTCACGTCGATGGTGATGCCCACCACGCCGTGGGTGAGCAGGTGGGCGGTGGCCTCGGGGGAGCGGGGATTGCCGAAGTAGAAGCCCTGGCCGTAGCGGCAGCCCAGTTGACGGAGCACGTTCGCCTGTCCGACCCGCTCGATGCCCTCGGCGATCAGGCGCAGATTGAGCGCCGCCGCCATCTTCACGATGGCGTCGATGATCGCCCGGTCGTCGGGACTGTCGGTCAGGTTCTGCACGAAGCTCTGATCGATCTTCAACACGTCGGCCTCGAGGTTCCTGATGCGGTCGAGGTTGGCGTACAGCGTCCCGAAGTCGTCGATGGCCAGCAGCACGCCCAGCTCGCGCAGGTTGGTGAGGGCGTTGCTCACTCGGACATCGTCGGTGACCAGGCTGTGCTCGGTGATCTCGATCTGCAGCAACTCGGGGGGCACGCTGTGGCGCCGAAGGCATTCGTCGATGTGAGTGCCCAACTCGGGGTTGGACAACTGCGCGGGCGACAGGTTGACCGACATCACGAACTCGGCTGGGAGACGATGGGCGTGGTCCCAGGCGGCGACCTGGGCACACGACCGCTCCAGCACCCAGAAGTCGAGCTTGCCCAGCAGGCCGCTGGCATCGGCCCGGGGCAGGAAGTCCTTCGGATTGAGCAACCCGAGGCCGGGGTGATGCCAGCGCACCAGTGCCTCCACACCGGTGATCGCCCCCGAGGTCAGGTCGACGATCGGCTGGTACAGCAGCCGGAGCTGGCTGCCTTCCTCGATGGCCCGGCGCAGCTCCTCGTCCTGACCGACGGCGCCGTACGCCTGTTGTCCGTCGGAGTCGGCGCCCAGACCGGCGGACTTGCGTTGCTGCTTCACCCGGTACATGGCCAGGTCGGCGTTGCGCAGCACCAGGTCGGCGGTGTCGCCCGGTTCATGGGTGGCGATGCCGATGCTGGCGTTGAGGTCGACCAGGGTGTTGCCCACCTCGATGGGATCCACCAGTGCCGCTTCGAGGTCGGCGGCGAGGCGCATCGGTGACGCATCGTGCGCCGGGCAGAGCAGCAGGAACTCGTCACCGCCGAAACGAGCCAGGACGACATCGTGGCCGATGGCGTTCCGGAAGCGGTTGGCCGCCCGCTCCAGCAAGATGTCGCCGGCGTTGTGGCCGATTCCGTCGTTCACCGCCTTGAAGCCATCGAGGTCGCAGAACAGCACCGACCAACTGCCGTCCGGGTCGCGATCGATTGCCGCCTCCAGCTCGGCCATGAAGGCCATCCGATTGGGCAGGCCGGTCAGGGGATCGTGGCGGGTCTGGTGTTCGAGGGCCGCCTCGGCCACCTCGCGGCGGGCCCGGTCATTGCGAAGGTCCGTGCTGAGCTGATCGATGGTGTCGGCCAGCTCGGAGAGCTCGTCATTGCCTCCGTCGTCGATGGTGGCACCGAGGTCACCGCTGCCGATCGAGCGGGTGACCCGGGTGATGACGGCCAGTCGCTTGGCGATGGTGCGGATGAAGAAGAACCCGCCCACGACCACGGCGGTGGTCACGGCCAAGACGAGGAAACTGACCCATCGGATGAGCTGGCCCGGCGCGTCGCTGATGTCGCTGGTGTCGATCTTCACGACGATGCCCCACTCGGTGTCGTCGACGGGGCCGATCGCAGCCAGGGTGTCGACACCCGAGTAGTCGGCGCCCTCGACGATCATGAGCTCGCGGGCGCTGAGCGCCTGCACCTCGGGCCGGTCGGTGGCCGAATTGGGCAGGGTGATGTCGTCGCCCACGGTGGGGGTGCGGTCGATCACGGAAACGTTGCCCTCGCCGCCTCGTGCCACCAGCAGGACCTCCTCGGAGGGCGCGAGGGGTGTGCGGTCGGCCGCGGCCACCAGATCGACGGCGAACTCCACGTAGAGCATCCCATCGGTGATGGGCCCGACCAGCACGACCCGTGGGTTGGTGTTGTCGCGCAGCAGGGGGACGACGGTGACGGTGTCGAACTTGCCGGCCAGGTGCGGGTCGTCGAGGTCGAGCCCGCCACCGGCGGTGGTGGTCCTACCGGTCGGATCGGCGACGACGATGGTCTCGACGGCCCGTACGGTGTCCTGCAGATCCTCGAGCAGCCGGTCGCGCTCCTGATCGGTCACCCCTTCGTCGTCGATCCGGGTGCTCATGTCGGTGAAGCGGTTCTCCAGGAGCGACAGCCGCTCGTCGACCAGGGTGATCTGGAAGCGGGCCGCTCGCCGGAGATCGGCGTGACTGGTGTCGCGGGCGTCGGCGGCCAGCGCCCGGGTCACCAGGAACCAGCCCGCCGTCAACACCCCCATCGCCAACAGCAGCAGCAACAGCAGCTTGCGGTTGAGGCTCATCGGCCGCCTGGCCACGGGAGAGGTCACGCCGCGCGAGGGTACCGGTGGCCGCCCCGCAGAGACAGACGGCGCGCCGTCCAGGCGGGCGACGCCAGGTGCACGGGGCGACCCGTCCCTCCGAGCGTCAGAACTGCTCTTCCTCGGTGGAGCCCTTGAGCGCCAGCGTCGAGGCCTGACCGCCCGACACCACGCTGGCCACATCGTCGAAGTAGCCGGCACCCACCTCGCGCTGGTGCCGGGTGGCGGTGTAGCCGTCGCCCTCCATGGCGAACTCGCCCTGCTGGAGGGCGACGTACGCCGTCATGTCGGCGGCCTGGTAGCCGCGGGCCAGCTGGAAGGCCGACGCGTTGAGGGCGTGCCAGCCCGCCAGCGTGATGAACTGGAAGGCGTAGCCCATCGCCCCCAACTCCTTCTGGAACCGGGCGATGGTGGCGTCGTCGAGCGCCGCCTTCCAGTTGAACGACGGCGAGCAGTTGTAGGCCAACAGCTTGCCCGGATGCCGGGCGTGGATGGCCTCGGCGAATCGACGGGCCTCGTCGAGATCGGGGGTGCTGGTCTCGCACCAGATCAGGTCGCAGTAGGGGGCGTAGGCCAAGCCCCGCTTGATGGGCGTGGCCAGGCCCGGCTCGGTGTAGTAGTAGCCCTCGGGTGATCGCTCTCCGGTCAGGAACTCGCGGTCGCGCTCGTCGACATCACTGGTCAGCAGGTTGGCGCCCAGCGCGTCGGTGCGGGCCACGACGAGGGTGTCGACGCCCATCACGTCGGCGGCCAGTCGGGCCGCGAGCAGCGTGGTCACGTGCTGTTGGGTGGGGACCAGCACCTTGCCGCCCATGTGCCCGCACTTCTTGGCCGACGACAGTTGGTCCTCCCAGTGCACGCCGGCGGCCCCCGCTTCGATCATCCCCTTCATCAGCTCGAAGGCGTTGAGGGGGCCACCGAAGCCGGCTTCGGCGTCGGCCACGATGGGAAGCAGGTAGTCGTGCGATGGGTTGCCGTTGGTCTCGGACCACTCGATCTGGTCGGCCCGGCGCAGGGCGTTGTTGATCCGCTGCACCGCCGACGGAACCGAGTTGGCCGGGTAGAGCGACTGGTCGGGATAGACCTGCCCCGCCAGGTTGGCATCGCCTGCCACCTGCCAGCCCGACAGGTAGATGGCCGGGAGGCCCGCTTTGGCGTACTGGATGGCCTGGCCACCGGTCATGGCACCGAGGGCGTGGACGTAGTCCATCGAGTGCAGGCGCTCCCACAGCTTGGCCGCACCCAGGTGGGCCAGGGTGCTGTCGGGCATCACCGAGCCCCGTAGTCGGATCACGTCGGCCGCGGAGTAGTCGCGCTCGACGCCGGCCCAGCGCGAGTTCTGGGCCCAGTGCTGCTCGAGCTCGGTGACCTGTTCTTCGAAGCTTGCCATGGCGTTGTCTCGCTTTCGGTGGTGCCTGTTGCGGTGGTCAGGCCGCTCTGGTCGGGGGGATGGTGGCGACCCGGTCGAGCCGAAGCTGGGCCGGTCCGGTGAAGAAGTCCACGTAGGGTTCGCGCAGTGTCACCTGCTCGAACAGGCGACGGGCCTCGGCGTGGCAGCCACCGGCCGCCGACGCGGCGCCTTCGTCTTCGATGCGGGTGAGTTCGGCGTCGGCCAGATCTCGTACCCGCTCGGCATCGATCGGGGCGCCATCGCTGGTGACGCAGCCGTGATGCACCCACTGCCAGACCTGAGCCCGGCTGATCTCGGCGGTGGCCGCGCCCTCCGACCGGCCGTCGTGCACCAGCGTGCCGCGGCCGCTCAGCCAGGCGACCAGGTACCGGAGCGCGAACGAGATGTTGGTCCGCAGCCCTTCCTCGGTGATGGCCCCGCCGCCCGTTCCGTCGGGAAGGAGGCACGCTCCGTCGACTTCCACGTCGGGTCGCCGGTGGTCGATCTGATGGGCGCGGTCGCCCAGGACGTCATCGAACATCTGTTGGGCGGTGCCCACCAGATCGGGATGGGCGACCCGCGTGCCGTCGTAGCCCTGGAGGGCCTCCAGACGTTTGGTCTGGGCCACCGCCGCCAGCAGCTCGGCGGTGGCGTCGCGCTCGTCGGCGTCGGGGACGAAGGTCGTCACCGGACCGATGGCGTGTGCGCCACGACGGTGGCTGGTGGCCAC
>JAOUEE010000447.1 GCA_029858875.1 Acidimicrobiia bacterium | reverse complement strand
GTGTCCCACCAGACGCGGTCGCCGATCTCGGAGTCGACGTCGTAGCCGAAATCCTGATCGGTGTCGATGTTGTCACCGAGAATCGTTCCGTCGCCGAGTGTCACGGCGCTGGTGTTGTCACCCGCGCCGACGGCGTTGTCGGGGTCGGCGGAGTTGGTGGCGCCGGACGGCAGTGGCCCGCTCACCCTGATCGTGTAGTTGGATGCCGGGAGGTTGGCGAACAGATACCGGCCATCGGCGTCGGTGACGTCGGTGTAGGTCTCGTCGTCAACAGCACCGGGGCCGCCAATCATCCCGTCGGGCCCGGCGTAGGTCAGTGTGACCGTGACGCCCTCGAGGCCGGGCTCGCCGGTGGCGGCTTGGCTGCCGTCACCGTTGCGGTCGAGGTAGATCGTGTCGCCGATCTGGCCGGCGCCTGCGACGCCGAAGTCCTGAGCGAGGTTGTCGGAGCCGGCGAGCGTGACGAGTGCGGTGCCGTTGGCAGCACCGGCGTCAGGGTCCTTCACGAACTTCATACCGGCGGGGAGATCAGTCGCGTCGAGCGTGACCGAGTACGGCCCGTCAGGGAGGTCGTCGAAGAGGTACGCGCCGTTGACATCAGTGATGTCGGTGTACGTGACGTTGTCGGCCGTCGTCGCGAGGTTGCCGTCGGGTCCGCCCCACACGAGGGTGACGTCGATGCCGGGGACACCGCCTTCGTTGCCGTTCTGGCTTCCGGAGAGGTCTTGGTCGAACCAGACGAGGTTGCCGATCGATCGCGTGCCGTCGAAGCCGGCATCGACGTCGCGCTTTGCTTCACCTTCGCCGATCGTTCCGGCCCAGTCGCCGTCAGGCGTGACCAGGAGGTCGTCGTGGTCGTAACTCGGCGTGAGACCCGGCGGCACGTCGGTGGCGTCGACGTCGACGGTGTAACTGCCGCCCGGCAGCTTGTTGACGAGCCAGACGCCGTCCACGCCGAGCACATTGGCGGTGGTGACAGTGACGCTTTCGTCGTCGGCGGTTCCGGGTCCGTTGAGATACGTGACGGTGACGTCGACGCCGTTGAGGCCGGGTTCACCGGGCTCTTGGATGCCGTTGCCGTTCAGGTCGTACCAGACGCGGTCGCCGATCGATGCGAGATCGAGTTCGACATTCACCGTGTCGCTCGCGACGTCGTACGCCCCGGCGCCGTATGCCCGGTAGGCCACGGTCATGTTGGCGTTCCGCGTGGCGAGGGGAGCACCGAAGTACGTCGAGATGTCGGCGGTGTTGGTGACCTCGAAGCCGGCGACTTCGGCTGTTTCGTCGAGGGTGTTCGGCACGGTCAGCGTGTAGGTGAGCGTCACGCTCCCGTTCACGGGAATCGGGCCCGGCACCGTCCACTGGAGCGTGCCGTCGGACGGGTCGCCATCGGTGTTCGTGACTCCGGCGACCGGCGTGAATGCGTAGCCCGTCAGTCGGCTGTCCGGAGTGTCGGTGATGACGACGTCGTGGGCTGGCGCGGTGCCGTCGTTGGTCACGGCGACGGTGAAGGTGAGCGTGTCGCCGGGCTTGGCGCGGCGCACGTCGGTGTCGGCAACCTGCCCTGCGACATCCTTGTCGATCGTCAGCTTCGGCTCGATCACGTCCACGGCGGCGATGAGGGCATCAACCGGTGTGGCGTCATAGGTCGTGGGATCGGGCGTGGTCGCCGGGGTTCCGAGGATCTTGTCGGTGGCATTGCTGTACGTGCCTGCCGAGTTGTCGAGACCGGCGCTGTCGACCACGGTGACCGCATCGTCGAGGACCCGTGCGGTGTAGACGAAGGTGAGGATCTGTGGTTCGACGGATCCGGGGTTGATGTCGCCGACGAAGAAGCCGAGCGTGCCGCTGTCACCGGCGCTGTTCAACGATGTGGCCGAACGGGCGGGAGTACACGCCACCGGGCCGAACTCCTCACACGCGACCGCTGTGAACGCTTCGAATGCCATTCCGGCGGGGAGTTGGTCGACCATGGTCACGTCGTAGGCAATGACACCGCCCGGGACGTTGATCTTGACGGTGTACGTCACGAGGTCGCCGACGGTGACGTCGGTGACGTCGGCCTGTTTGGAGATCGTCGAGATGACCGGCCCCTCGACCGTCTTGGTGGTCGAGGCCGAGTAGGTGGTTCGCTCGTCGGCGTTCGCACCCGCGAGCGATGTGCCGGTGACCGTCACGGAGTTCTGGAGGCTGCTTCCGCCGGTGAGTGGACTGTTGATGTCGGTGTCGTACGTAAGCACGACGTCGGTGCCTGCGGCGACGAGCGGAATCGTCCAGACGATCTTTCGGCCTGCGCTCCACATACCGGCGCCACCGGTGCCATCGACCGTGTCCCCGATGGATGCGGTGACACCGCCCGAGAGCGGGATGATGTCGTCGGGCACGGTGTCTGTCAAGACGAGATCGTGCGCGACCGAGCCGGTGTTCGAAATCGTCAGGGTGTACGTGACGGGCTGGCCCGGTACCACGACATCGTCGGCATCATTTGTGGCTTTGGTGATCGCGAGCACGGGCTCGACGATCGTGTTCACGACACTGGCGTCAATCGATCCGAGATCCCAACTGAAGTTGGCCGAGTTGCTGAGGGGTGGCGTGGCGGCAGTGTTGCCGACGGTATTGGTGACGGTTGCGACAATGGTCAGGACCACAGTGTCGTCGCCCGCGGCATTCGTGTACGGGTCGGGGAAGGTGAGCGACGCGGTCGAGGCAGTGTTCGCAACGACGAACCCTCCGGGCAGCCCGCCGCCGTTGAGCGT
>JAOUEE010000001.1 GCA_029858875.1 Acidimicrobiia bacterium | reverse complement strand
TTGCCGCGACACCCCGCGGGCGCCCCGAGACCGCCTGCGTCGAGCCGGGTGCCGGAGGACACCATCGACCCTCTTCCGAAACGGGTTCCCTATGCTGCCGCGCATGGCGATGACGTCGTTGCCGGATTCCCTCTCCAAGCCCCGCCTGGGGCGAGCCCCGGTGATGGCGATGCTGTGCCCGCGGTGCGATGTCACGTGGCGGGGCCCCACCGACGGACCATGTTGGTCGTGCGGGGGCAACGGCGAGCCGGCATCGCCGGCCACCACGGTCGTCGACTGACCGCTGACCGATCCGCCGTCTGACCGATCTGACCGATCTGGCGTCGGTCTGTACCAACTATTGGCACCAACCCACGCCGATTCGATCTTGACGGCCGGTCGGCGCGGCTGCCCGGTCAGTTCTCGAGCGCGACCAGCCGTTGGATGGCCCGCTCGGACACCGATCGGGCCAGCGACGGCCACAGATCGAGCACGGCGGCGAACTCGCGGCGGTTCATGACCTCGAGCGTCACGTCGTCACTGGCCACGACCGTGGCCGTACGCGGACAGCCGCGCAGCAGCGAGATCTCGCCGAAGAAGTCGCCGGGCTCGACCTCGGCCACCGGCTCACCGTGCACGCAGACCTCCACCCGGCCTCCGGTGAGCACGAAGAACTCCCGCCCTGTGGCCCCCTCCTGGGTGAGCAGCCGCCCGGCGGGCATCGCGGCCCGCGACATCTGCCCCAGGATGGCGCGTCGCCGGCGTCGCGACAGCCCGGTCATCAGCTCGGTCACCGGCCGTTCCATCATCGCCACTCCACTCGTTCTGACCATGGGTCCTCCTCGTCTCGACCCCCATGGTCACCCATGATGAACGTCGGTTCTGTCGGCCAGCCGACACTGGCGAAGGTTTCTCGCGGTCCTCAGTCTGCGGGCAGGGCCAGCTCCAGGTACACCACTTCCTTGGTGCCGCCCTCGGTGGACGCGTGGCCGACCGACGTGAAGCCGAACCGCTCGTGGAACCGCAGGGACTCCTCGTTGCGGGGCTGCGTGTTCACCTCGGCCAGCAGGACGGGGAACCGGCTGGCGCCGACGGCGACGATGTGGCGGTACAGGGACTGGCCCACCCCGCACCCCTTGGCCGCCGGCCCGACGACCACCCGGTCGACGTAGAGGAACGAGGAGTAGCGGTCGCTCAACCAGGCGTAGTTGTCGCTTCCGTAGGGCAGGCCCGGGCCGGTGAGCCCGATCAGGAAGCCCAGCACCGCCGTGTCCTCGGCGGCGACGGTGACCGACTCGGCCCAGGCCACCAACCGATCGAGGTCGGAGCCAGCCAGGCGGCTCACCGCGGGCACGGCATCGTTGTTGAGCGCCAGCACGTGCTCGCGGTCGGCGGGGACGAAGGGTCGGAGGATCATCGCCGTCATCCAACCGCCGACTCCCGGGCCCGACAACCCCCACCCACGGACCCCGATCGTCGAGTCCCGCCCCGATCCCATCGACTTCGCGCCGAGCCCGCCGTAGGGTCGGGGCTCCATTGGACCCGAGGAGACAATCATGGCCATACGACTGGGTGACATCGCACCGGACTTCACCGCCGACACCACAGAGGGCACCATCAGTTTCCACGACTGGAAGGCCGGAGCCTGGGCAATCCTGTTCAGTCACCCGAAGGACTTCACGCCGGTGTGCACCACCGAGCTCGGCTACACGGCCAAGCTCGGGGCCGAGTTCGCCAAACGCAACGTGAAGGTGATCGGCCTGTCGGTGGACTCGGTCGAGGACCACGACGCGTGGGCTTCCGACATCGAGGAGACCCAGGGCACCAAGGTGAACTTCCCCATGATCGGCGACCCCGACCGCACCGTCGCCAACCTGTACGACATGATCCATCCCAACGCCGACGACACCCTCACCGTCCGCTCGGTGTTCGTCATCGGGCCCGACGACAAGGTGAAGCTCACCCTCACCTATCCCGCCAGCACCGGGCGCAACTTCGACGAGATCCTGCGGGTCATCGACTCGCTCCAGCTGACCGCCGAACACAGCCTGGCCACGCCGGTGAACTGGACGCCCGGCGACGATGTCATCATCGCCCCGGCCGTGTCCGACGAGGAGGCGCGCGAGCGGTTCGGTGCATTCGACGCCCCCAAGCCGTACCTGCGCTACACCAAAGCTCCCAGCTGACCCGAAGCCGACCCCGGCTTCCGCTTCGCTACAGGCCGGCGGCCAACCGGAAGGCGGTCCGCCACCCGAGTGCCTCGATGCCGATGGCGTCGAGGTGCTCCTCGGCCCGCTCGGCGGCAGCCAACGCCGACTCGTCGCCCAACGCCTCGAGGGCGACGGCCTCGGCCAGCAGTCCGATGGCCATCGACAGCGTGTCGCCCGTGCTGACCAGATGATCACGGCTGCGGGCGAACAGTTCGTGCACCCGGCTGGGCCGCCCCTCGCGCACGGCGATGAAGGCCCGGGCCAACATCAGCGTGAACTCGTCGAGATAGGTGAGGTGGTCCGACTTCAGGGCCTTGGTGATGACCCGAACGGTCTCGCCGTCGCCGACGGCGGCGGCGGCCAGGGCCGCCGCGGTGGCCGCGTTGGCGTTGCGCTGGCCGTCGGCGTCGGGCTCGGCCGCCGGCAGCAGGACCGAGGCGGCCTGCTCGGGCCGACCGAGCATGAGTTGGGCCAGTCCGAAGGCCACCAGTCGTTCCGACTGACCGACTTCGAGCACCGAGGTGGTCGAGGGATCGAAAGGGCCCAGATCGGCCAAGGCCGACTCGGGGTCGCCCACGCTGACCTCGGCCAGGGCGATGGCGGCATCGGCCTGGGCCATCCCGGAGCTGCTGGCGCCGGGGTCCTCGCTGAGCTCCTCGAGGGCCTCGAGCCCTTCGCGGATGCGACCGGACCGCAACAGCGCCCGACCGTGGACGGCCACCGCCTGGGAGAACCCGGCGGGATCGCTCACGCTGCGGAAGATGCGACGGGCCTCCTCGGCCAGGGTGATGGCCTCATCGGTGCGACCCGTCCACAACCGGATCGAGGCGAAGAGCACCTGCATCATGGCCTCGCCCCAGGGATCGCCTCGGCTGCTGGATTCGCGCAGGCTCCGCTCGGCCAGCTCCTCGGACTCCTCGAAACGACCCTGGTGCAGCCGCACATAGGCCATGAGGCCGTCGGCCCAGGCCACGCCCACCGGATCGTTGACCCGCATGAACTGGGCGCGGGCGCTGGCCAGCCGCTCGTCGGCTTCGGCGGTGCGACCCTGCACATAGCTCAGCCAGGCCAGGTTCTGATGAGCCCAGGCCTCGGCGGCCTGGTCGTCGTTGGCGATGGCCCGATCGAGGCTGGTGAGGATGATCTCTTCGGCCTCGGTGGTGCGACCAGCCATGAGGAACGTGAGCCCCAAGCCCTGCCGAGCCTCGGCGATGGCCGCTTCGTCCTCCAGCTCGGCGAAGGTGTCGATAGCCTCGACGTAGAACAGCGTGGCCCGCTCGAACTCGCCCGACCACTGCTCGATCTGGGCCATGCGCAGGGTGGCATCGGCTACCACCCGCGGGTCGCCCTCGCCGATCTCCAACGCCTCGGTGACATCGGCCCGGGCCTCGGCGTGGCGATGACCGTCGCTGAGCGCCTTGGCCCGCCCGATCAGCACCTGCGCCCGCGCCACCGGGTCATCGTGGCCCACCAGGTCGAGCGCCTCGCTGTACAGACCCGTCGCCCGTTCGGCGGCGCCGCCCCGCACTGCGGCGCGGGCCGCACGCATCGTCCAGTCGAGCGCCTGGTGGTGGAGATCCCCGGGCAGATCCGACAACGGCCCGAGCTCGGTGGTGAGCACCGTGGCCTGACGGAGGTGGTGCGCGACGGCGGCCGGGTCGGCTCGGTCACCCAGGTGGGCCTCGAGGTAGGCGGCGACACCCATGTGGCGGATGGCTCGATCCCGTTTGGTGATCCGCCCGTACACCACGTCGTGGACCAGGTCGGACCGGAACTCCCAGTGGTGGTCATCCACCGCGAGCAGGTCGAACTGACGCAACGCTTCGAGCGGCTTGGCAATGTCGGACAGGCCACGGGTCTTGTCGACCATGCGCTCGATGGCGCCGATCGACCCACGGCGTCCCAGCACGGCCGCGTCCTCGAGCACCTGGCGCTGGCGATCGGTGAGCCCGTCGAGGCGGGCCCCGATCAGGCCCCGCAGGTTGCTGGGCAGGGAGTCGGCGGCCTCGTCGCTCGACAACAGGGAGGCCAACTCCTCGAGGAAGAACGGATTGCCGCCGGCCCGGTCGAGCAGCAGCTCACGCTGATCGACGCCGATGTCCACGGGAAGCAGCACCTCCAGCAGGCGACCTGCCGCCTCTCGATCGAGCGGCTCCAGAGCCAGGGTGGTGACGTTGGAGCGACCGGCACGGGGCCGCCAGCGATCGGTGAGACCGTGGTGGGCGGTGGCCAGTACCAGGAACGGGTAGCGGCTCATGTTCTTCATGAGCGAATCGATCGATTCGAGCACCACATCATCGGCCCAGTGCAGGTCGACGACGCGCAAGATGAGCGGCCGCTGGCGGGCGACGAAGCGGAAGATGGTGCGCACGGCCCAGGCCGCTTCGTCGGCCGCTCGCACCGGGTCGATGTCGTAGAGCGGCCCGCCGATGCCGAACAGGTGCTGGAGACCGGCGATGGCGCGGTCGAGATCCTCGGCCTCGATGGGTTCGGGGGCATCGGCGGCCATGGCCCGTATCCGCGCGTCGGCCTGCTCGGAGGTGACATCCTCGTCGATCCCCAGGAAGTTCCGGAGGGCGTCGGCGATGGGGAACCAGACGTTGGCCTCGCCGTAGGGCAGGCATCGGCCCGAGATCACCCGGGCCTGGTGACGGGACCGGGCCCGCTCGGCGACCTCTTCGATCAACCGGGTCTTCCCCACCCCGGCATCGCCGAGGACCAGCACCAGGTTGGCCCGCTGGCGCTTCACCGCGGCGTCCATCGTCCGATCGACCAGGTCGAGCTCGAGGTCGCGGCCGATGAGCGGCGTCTGGGCCCGGTCGCGCTGTCCGGGGAGGCCGACGGCTTCGACCGCCCGCCAGGTCTCGACTCGGCCGTCGCGCCCGCGGGCCACGATCGACCCGTGCGGTTCGTACCGGATCACGGTGGCGGTGACATCGTGGGTGCCGGGCCCGACGAGCACGGTGTCGGGCTGGGCCTCGGCCTGGAGGCGGTTGGCCGTGTTCACCACGTCGCCCATGGCCGTGTAGTCGCCGTCGGCGTGGATCTCGCCCACCAGCACCTCGCCGGTGTTGACCCCGATGCGCATGTGGATGTCGACCTCCCGCTCGGCCCGCAGCTGGGCCATGGAGAGCTGCATGGCCAGTGCGGCCCGCACGGCCCGCTCGGCGTCGTCCTCGTGCATCACCGGCGCCCCGAACAATGCCAGCAGGCCGTCGCCCATCACCTTGTCGACCCGACCACCGAACCGGACGATGTCGGCGGCCAAGCGCTCGAAGGCCTGGTCGACCAGGTTCTTGACCAATTCCGGGTCGAGCGACTCCGACAGGGACGTGAATCCGACCAGGTCGCCGAACACGACGGTGACGACGCGGCGTTGGTCGTCGCGGGCCTCGAGCGAGCTTCCGCAGGAGGCGCAGAACCGATCACCCTCGCGATAGGTGGCCCCGCAGGACACGCACGTCATGGCCGGAGTGTAGGGCCGCGGCGCGCGAGCGACCCAAGCGCTTTCGGGTTCGTTGCGCGCCCCGCCCCGAGCGCGACGATCGCGTCGTTCGACCGCGGTGTCCTCGGCTCCTGTTCGCGACGCGCGCGAGCCGCTCGGGCCGCGGTATCGCCCGCTCCTGTTCGCGACGCTCACCGGCCGCTCGGGCCGCGGTATCGCCCGCTCCTGTTCGCGACGCTCACCGGCCGCTCGGGCCGCGGTATCGCCCGCTCCTGTTCGCGACGCTCACCGGCCGCTCGGGCCGCGGTGGGCGATCAGCGGCGTGAACGGAACAGCTTCAGGATGGCGAAGTCTCGGCCGTTCACCTCGCGAGCGGCCATGGCCTCGTCGGTGAGGTCGACGACCTCGGGATCATCGCGGCGGGTCCGTTCGTTCTGGTCGCGGTATCGGCGTCGAACCCACGGTCGATCGGGCTCGTCGGCATGCCATCGCTGCATGTGAATGTCCTCCAGTGCCTTTCAAGCTACGAGCATCCATCCCCGCCGCCCATGGGCCGTTGGGCTCAATGTTCCGGGCGGACGGGCCGGCGTGGTCCGGACGGCATCGTCTGCGGCTCGTCGTTCACCGGGACCGGCCGCAGCGCCTTCTGCTGGGCGGTCTTGTCGTCGCCGCACTTCCTCGCCGACTTCGTCGGAAATCACATCCCCAGACATCGACCTTGTGCTCTTGTGTCAATAGGGTTGATCGTCTGACTGCGGGCCCTCAACGATCGGAGATCGGCGTGACCGACCAAGCGACTCTCACCACAAGCGCGGCGCGCTCGGTGGGAGCCACGAAGATCTACGGTGAGGGCGACACCCGCGTCGTCGCCCTCGAAGACGTCACCGTGGACTTCCAGCAGGGTCGGTTCACGGCCATCATGGGGCCGTCGGGCTCGGGCAAGTCGACGCTGATGCACTGCATGGCCGGCCTCGACACCCTGAGCAGGGGCCAAGTGTTCATCGGCGAGATCGAACTGGGCCAGCTCAGCGAGCAGCAGCTGACCCTGCTGCGACGCGACTACGTCGGCTTCGTGTTCCAGGCCTTCAACCTGGTGCCCACGCTCAACGCCATGGAGAACATCACCCTCCCCATGACCCTGGCCGGACGCGACCCCGACCAGGCCTGGCTCGATGAGGTGATCAACACCGTCGGGTTGGCCGATCGCACCACGCACCGCCCCAACGAGCTGTCGGGCGGCCAGCAGCAGCGGGTGGCCGTGGCCCGGGCCTTGGCCAGCCAGCCACAGATCATCTTCGCCGATGAGCCCACCGGCAACCTCGACAGCCGGACCGGCGCCGAGATCCTGACGTTCATGCGCCATGCGGTCGACGCGCTGGGCCAGACCATCGTGATGGTCACCCACGATCCGGTGGCCGCGTCCTACAGCGACCGCGTGGTGTTCCTGGCCGACGGCCACACCGTGGACGAACTGCTCGAACCCACCAGCGACAGCGTGTACGACAAGATGCGCGAGCTGGGCGACTGAGACATCGGGCCCCGGCCATGCTCAAGCTCACCCTTCGCTCCCTCACCGACAACTGGATCCGCTTCGTCCTGACGTCCCTGGCGGTCGTGCTGGGCGTGTCGTTCGTGGTGGCCAGCTTCATGATCACCGACAGCCTCCGGTCGGTGTTCGGAGACCTGGCCGGCGAGATCAACGCAGGCAAGGACCTGATCGTTCGCGGGTCGGTCGAGTTCGGCGACCGCGAGAACGACACGCCGCCGGTCAGCCAGGACCTCCTCGCCCAGATCGCCGACGTCGACGGCGTGTCGCTGGTCGAGGGGTCCATCTTCCAGTTCGGTGTCGTCCCGGTGGCACCCGACGGTGATGCGGTCGAGACCCAGGGGCCGCTGTCGGGCATCAACTGGAGCGACCAGCCATCGCTGAGCCAACTGAAGATGATCGAGGGTGAACCACCGCGCGCCGTCGACGAGTTCGCCCTCGAACCCGACACCATCGACGAGTACGACTTCGTCATCGGCGACGAGTACACGGTGGTCACCCCGGCCCTCGGGCCGAAGGTCTTCCGCCTCACCGGTGCCTTCCAGTTCGGACTGGACGAGGACGCGTCGGTTGGTGCGCTCATCTCGGCCTTCGCCCCCGAGACGGCCCAGGACGTGTTGGGCTACCCCGACGCGTGGCAGGAGATCTGGATCGCGGTCGACGACGGGGCCGTCGACGAGGTCACGGCCGCCATCGAGCCACTGCTGCCGGCCGACGCCGAAGTGGTCACCGGAGAGGCCAGCCAGGAGGAGTTCTCCGATGGCTTCGAGACGTTCCTCGGCCCGTTCCGCACGGTCATGTTGGTGTTCGCCGTCATCATCGCCTTCGTCAGCGCCTTCCTCATCTACAACACGTTCAACATCGTGTTGGGCCAACGCATCAGGGAGCTGGGCCTGCTGCGGGCCATCGGCGCGTCGGGCCGGCAGGTGTCGAGCTCGGTCCTCATCGAGGGGCTGGTCGTCGGCGTGGCCGCCACGCTCGTCGGCCTGCTGGGCGGATACGGCGCCGCCCTCGGCATCCAGGCCCTGTTCGGCGCCTTCGGGGCCGACTTCCCCGAGGGCCCGCTGCCCCTGGCCCTGCGCACGGCGATCGTGGCCGCCGTGGTGGGGGTGGGCTTCACGCTGCTGGCATCGATCCTGCCCGCGTACAAGGCCTCCACCATCCCACCCATCGCCGCGCTGGCCGAAGGCGTCGGCGCACGCGAGTCCACCGGCCGGTCCCGCACCATCATCGGCATCATCGTGGCCGTCCTCGGCATCGCCTTCACCGCCCTCGGGCTCTTCGGCTCCTTCGACGACACGGCTCCCCAGCTGCTGTCTCTCGGCGTCGGCGCGCTGATCGTGTTCATCGCCACCGCCATCCTGAGTCCACTGTTCGCGGGACCGGCCGCCCGCTTCCTCGGCTCACGGGTCGTCGGGGTGCTGTTCATCATCATCGGCCCGCTGCTGGTGCTGGGTGGAGTGGCGGCATCCGTCGCCGGCATCGTCTTCGCCATCACCGAGGCGCCGGCTGCCATCGCCCTCAGCGTGTTGGGCCTGCTGGTGGTCTACGCCGGTTGGAGCGCCCTGGCCTCGGGGCTGTCATCGTTCCGGCTCCCGGGCGTGCTGGGTCGCAAGAACGCGTCGGAGAATCCCCAGCGCACGGCCACCACCGCCATCGCCCTCACCATCGGCGTGGCCCTGGTCACCACGGTCACCGTGGTGGGGACGTCGCTGAAGGATTCGTTTCGTGCCTCCATCGACACCGGCGTGACCGCCGACTTCATCTTCACCGACGAGAGCTTCAGTGGCCTGTCCGCCGCGCTGGCCGATGACGTCGCTTCGATGGAGGAGATCGGCGCCAACTCGGCCGGTCGCTCGGGCAACGTGCTGGTCGACGGGTCCCAGCGGGGCATCGACGCATACCAGTTCGACGCCATCGGTGAGCTCCTCGACTTCGACGTCAGTGAGGGCGATCTCGATCCCACCGGTGTGCTGGTGTTCCGCGAGGTGTTCGAGGAGGAGGGCTACCGGCTGGATCAGGGCCTGGAGCTCACTTTCCAGAGCGGCGACCAGATCACCACCCCCATCGTCGGCGTGTTCGACGACAACGGCCTGGCCTCGGATCTGCTGGTCGACCTGAGCGTGTTCGAGGCCAACACCGACGGCACGGCCGACGACTTCGTGCTGGCCCGCATCGCCGACGGGGTCGACGGCGAACGAGCCCGCTCCGCGGTCGAATCCGTCACCGCGGCCTTCCCCGGCACCCGTGTCGAGGACCGCAGCGAGTTCCTCGACCGCCAGGAGTCCAACCTCGACAACGTGTTGGCCATCGTCAACGTGTTCCTGCTGGTGGCCGTGATCATCGCCCTCATCGGCATCATCAACACGCTCACCCTGTCGGTGTTCGAGCGGACCCGCGAGATCGGGCTGATGCGCGCCGTGGGAATGAGCCGAACCCAGACGGTCAACATGATTCGCTGGGAGGCTGCCATCGTGGCGCTGTTCGGCGCGGTCATCGGCACGATCATCGGCCTGGTGTTCGGCTGGGCCATCACCCTGGCCGTCCCCGACGACTTCATCGACCGCACCGCGATCCCGGTGCCGAGCCTCATCCAGTTCCTGGTGGTGGCCGCCGTGATCGGCATGCTGGCCGCCTACTTCCCCGCCCGCCGGGCCAGCCGGATGAAGGTGCTCGATGCCATCGCCCATTCGTGACTCCGGCGGCTGACCCGCGATGCTCCGTCTCACGCTGCGCAACATCGCCGACCGGCCCTTCCGGTTCCTGCTGACCACCGCTGCCGTCGTGCTGGGCGTGATGTTCGTGGTGGCCACCTTCATCACCACCGACAATCTGCGGGACCGGTTCCAAGAGCTGTCGCTCGACATCGTCGGGCCCAACGCCGACCTGGCCATCCGCACCAACCTGGCGGTCGGCGACAACGACTTCAGTGGCAACCGACTACCGCTGCCGCAGATGGCGCTCGACCTGGTTGCCGATGTCCCCGGGGTGGTCGCCGTCGAGGGTCGTCATCAGTCCTTCGATGCCACGCCCATCACGGTCGACGGCCAGCCCATCGACACCACCCCGGCGCCGCGGCTGGGATTCAACTGGTCGGGCGTGGACGAGCTGGCCCAGCTCTTCCTCCAACCGGGCGGACGCGAGCCCCGGTACCAGGGCTCCATCTACGACGACGGCTACCAGGGCGAGTTCCTCGTCGACGTGGACATCGCCGCCGAGTACGGGTTCGAGGTGGGCCAGGTCTACACCGTGGCCGGTGCGGTGGGGTCTCGGCCCTTCGAGCTGGTGGGCCTGATCACCTTCGGCGACCCCATCGAGCACAAGACGGCCGGCGCCTCGTTCGTGGCCTTCGACGACCGCACCGCCCAGGAGTTCTTCAACCGCATCGGTGCCTACGACTACGGCGTGGTCGCCCTGGACCCCGACGCCGATCCGGTAGCGGTGACGGCCGAGATCGAGCAAAGCATCGAGGGCGCCCGCGACGAGATCATCCAGTCCTACATCGCCGACCTGGTGGCGGTACCCGAAGCCCTGCCGTTCGACCTGAACGAGGTGTCCACTGGTGGCCAGCAGGCGCTCGAACAGCTCTCGGGCGCCTCCGTCGAGGTGATCACCGCCAAGGAGCTCATCGAGGAGACCGAGGGCCAGTTCGATCAGATCCTCGACATCCTCCAGAACGTGCTGTTGGCCTTCGCCATCATCGGCGTGGTGGTGAGTGCGTTCATCATCAACAACACGTTCAACATCATCCTGGGTCAGCGCATCCGCGAGCTGGCCCTGCTGCGGGCCATCGGGGCCACGGGCAGACAGGTGCGCAACGCCGTCGTCATCGAGGCCTTGCTGGTGGGCGTGGTGGCCACGGTGTTGGGGTTCCTGCTGGGCATCGCCCTCGCCGCCGGCCTGCGGGCCGCCCTGGTCGCGCTGGACTTCGGTGACCTGGCCAACCGCTATCCGCTGAATCCGACCACGATCGTGGTGGGGGTGGTGCTCGGGATGGGGGTCACCCTGTTGGCCTCGCTGGCACCGGCCCGACGAGCGCAGCGCGTGTCGCCCATGGCGGCCCTGCGCGAGGACCTGCGGTTGCCGGCATCGAGCCTGCGCCGGCGCATCACCATCGGCTCGCTGGTGCTGGGCCTGGGCATCGGGTCGTTGGTCCTCGCCGTGGTCGTGTCGTCTCGTCTCTTGTGGCTGGTGTCGCTGGTGGGATTCGGCGCCCTGCTCGTGTTCCTCGGCGTGTACCTGCTGAGCCCCCTGCTCTCCAAGCCCGTGGCCCAGCTGCTGGGGCGCCCGATCCAGGCCGTGTTCGGACTTCCCGGCCGCCTGGCCCGCGAATCGGCCGGCGGGAGTCCTCGCCGCACCGCAGCGGCGGCGGCCGCCCTCACCATCGGCCTCGCCCTGGTGTCCACCGCAGCGGTGGTGGCCGACTCGGTACGGGCCACCTTCATCGCCACCCTCGACGACAGCGTCGACGCCGACTACTTCCTCTTCGTCAGCACCTTCGACCCCACCGCCGGGTTCAGCCGCGAGGCCAGCGAGCGGGTGGTGGCCGTCGCCGAACAGGACCCCACCTTCGAGTCGGTGGCCCGGTACCGATTCGCCCTGGACGGCATGGCCGTGAACGGCGATGCCAAGGACGTCTTCGGCACCGAGCTGGGCCTGCTGGTCGACCACATCGACCCCGGGATCGTCGAAGGTTCCCTCGACGGACTCGGACCCCGATCGATCATCATCCACCGGGACCCGGCCCGCGACCTGGGCGTCGCCGTGGGCGACCCCATCGTCGTGCAGTTCCCCGGCGGGGAGGAGGAGACGTTGACCCTCGGAGCCGTCTACGAGGACTCCACCGTCATCGGCAACTGGACCATCCCCCTCGAACTGTTCAACCTCCACCTGCCCACCATCCCCGACGGCTTCATGACCGTGAACCTGTCCGAGGGGGGCGATCCGTTGCGAGCCGAGTCGGCGCTGAGCCTGGCCCTGGCCGAGTACCCCAACATCAACATCCAGGACCGCGAGGAGTTCCGGGCCAGCCAGGAGCAGCAACTCACCGTGCTGCTGGCCATCATCATCGTGTTCGTCCTGTTGTCGCTGGTGATCGCCGTACTGGGAATCGCCATCACCATGGCGCTGTCGGTGTTCGAACGCACCCGCGAGCTGGGCCTGCTGCGCGCCGTCGGGATGACCCGCCGCCAGGTCCGGCGCATGATCCGCTGGGAGTCGGTCATCATCGCCCTCTTCGGCGGCCTGCTCGGCGTGGTGATCGGCACGATCCTGGGCATCGCCGTGGCTGTCGTGTTGCCCGAGACATTCATCGACGTGATCTCCATCCCCTGGCCGGTGCTGCTCGGCTCGCTGGTGGCCGCCGGCATCTTCGGCATCATCGCCGCCTTCTTCCCCGCTCGCCGCGCCGGCAAGCTCGAGATCCTCGCCGCCATCGCCACCGACTAACCCCCGGCTCGCCGGTTCCGAACCCGTGACCGGTCGGGCCGAGCGACTAGGGGGAGCGGGAGATCTGACAGCGGGGGCACCAGTACGTGGTGCGGGACTGGTCGCCCTGACGGTCGACGCGGATGCCCACTCCGCAGACCCGACAGGGTCGGTTGGCTCGTCCGTAGACGGCCAGGCCGCCGGGAACGGTCTGCCGATCGTTCCGGCCCAGGTTCATCCGAAGCTGACGATGCGCCGCCTCCAGCAACTGCCGACGCTGCTCGCTGCCCACCTCGGCCACCGGTACGAACGGGTCCAGCCCACAGGCGAAGAGCGTCTCGCTCTTGTAGACGTTGCCGATGCCCGCGGCGATGCGCTGATCGACCAGCGCCGGACCGATCTGGGTTCCCTCGTCCACCAGGGCGAACCGATCGACGGCCAGGTCGAGGTCGGGATCGGCGCCGCACAGATCGGGCCCGAGGTGGGCGGTGGGGTCGGGGTCGTGACCGATCACGAACGTCTCCACCACCGGGGCCGAGAAGCACACGGCCTGCCACCCCTCGACGGCGAGCACTGCCCGGGACAGGTGAGCGGGTTTACGCCACCGTTCGCCGGTCGCGTACAGGTGCCAGGATCCGGTCATCTGCATGTGGGTGTGCAACACCAGGTCGCGTTCGAAGCGGATCATGAGGTGTTTGCCCACCGCCTGCACCGACTCGATGCGCCAGCCCGGGCGAGGCCGGTGGGCGCGCATCCGCCGGGCTTCGAAGCCCAGCAGGACCGCCCCCTCCAACGCCGGCCGCAGCCGGGCCGCGGTGTTGTGGATGGTGTCGCCCTCGGGCATCGCCGCACGATAGCGGCGACCGCCTTCCCAACCGGTGGCGGGGTCGGGACCCTGGTACGGGATGATCGATCCCACCCCTTCGGCGGCCCGGCCACGTAGGGTGCCGAACATGCGCAGAGTTGTGATCCCCGCCATCGCTGGGGCGGCCACGATCGGCGGTGCGGTCACCGTCAATCGCCGCACCCTCAACCGTTGGGCTGAGACACCCGACCCTCTCGGCGGTGTTCCGCCACGCTTCCCCGCCGGTGACAGTCGCACGGTGCACACCGATGACGGCGCACAGATCTACACCCGTCGGGCCGGCGAGGGCCCAGTCATCGTCCTGGTACACGGGCTCACGAGCAACCACGACGACTGGGGCCCGGTGGCCGATCGACTGGTCGCCGATGGCTTCGAGGTGATCGCCGTCGACCAGCGGGGTCACGGGGGCTCCACGGTGGGCCGCGACGGATTCGGGATCGAGCGTCAGGCCGCCGACCTGGCCCAGGTCCTGGTCGGACTCGACGTGCACGACGCGCTGCTGGCCGGGCACTCCATGGGTGGGATGGCCGCCATGGGGCACGGCGTCTACGACCCCGAGGTGCTGGCCGATCGCGTGGCCGGCCTGGCGCTGGTGGCCACAACGGCCTCCACCCGGCAACGACACAGCCAGTTGCAGCTGCGGATCGGGGCCACGCCGCCGGCGCGAGCCCTGG
The DNA here is from genome assembly GCA_029858875.1 of Acidimicrobiia bacterium. GTDB lineage: Bacteria > Actinomycetota > Acidimicrobiia > Acidimicrobiales > SHLQ01 > JAOUEE01. The sequence continues at coordinate 28,167 of JAOUEE010000001.1, read as the reverse complement.
GGCGTCGGCCCGATGCCTTCAAGGTGGCGATCGGGAAGATGGCGTTCGGCGACCGCCCCAGCCTGGCCTTGGTGCGGGCCTGCCTGGCCTCCTACCAGCGATGTCCCGAGGCCACCCGTATCGGAGCGGCGCAGGCACTGGCCCGATTCGACCTCGTCGACCGCCTGGGCGAGATCGACTGCCCGGCCGTGGTCATCGGCGGCGAAGCCGACCAGCTGACCCGATTCGCGCAGAGCGAGCAGATCGCCCAGCACATCCCCGGAGCCCGACTGGTGAAGATCCCCCGAGCCGGACACATGCTCATCTGGGAGACGGTCGATCGGCTGGCCGAGGTGCTGGCCGGCTTCGCCCGCGAGGTACAGACCGGCAGCCGAACCACCAGCGGGGGTTCCGGCCGCTAGCGCCCGTCAACGGGAGCGGTACGTCAGACCCCGGTAGCCGGGAACGAACCCGGCCGCCACCAGTGCGTCGGCCACCGCCGTACCGGTGATGGACTCGCCGTCGACCTTGCCCAGCTCGAAACCTCGGGTGCGGCCGGCGTCCACCAGGCCCACCAGCGCGCCCGCCCACCCGGCCGCGTCCTCCACGGCGGCAAAGGTGAGCATCGTGCGGCCACCCCGCTCCACGAACACCACCGGCCGGCCGTCGTCGATCACCACGTAGGCACCGACGGCCCGTGCCGCACGACCGCTGGATTCGGGCCACGGCAGCGATGCGCCGTAGGGCTGGGCCGGATCGGTCGCCGCCAGGGCGATCGGCCCCGTCCGGCCGGGTTCGCTCCGGAGGCGGTCGACCGCGCCGGCCAGCGCGAACTGGGCGGCGCCGAGCCCCGACACGAAGTAGCCGCGGCGCAGTTCACCGCGGTCTTCGAGCGCTTTCAGTACCGGGTACACGCCGGCGAAGCCACCTTCGGCCCCCTCCCCGAGGGCTGCTTCGCGCGTCAGCACGCCGTAACGCTCGATGAGCTGCATGGCTCGGGCATGAGCGGCCTCGGTGAACGACGGTGCCGGGTGCAGCAGGGGCGCCACCAACGACCAACGCCCCGCGGCGCTCGGTGGGCCCAGTCGGCCGCCGCTGGCCGGACGACCACGCCGTCTCGCCGGCGTTCGCTTCGGTGACGCGCCGGTGCCGAGTGACCGCAGCGGAACGAACGAGTCGTTGGTGACCTCACCGGCCCACACCAGGTCCCACAGCGCCGCCAGGACCGAAGCGTCGTCGTACGGGAGCTCGGCCCCTGCCGCGGCGGCCACCAGATCGGGCCAGAAGGACGCCCCCCGGTCCGCCAGCTGATCGCGCAGGGCGCCGTGCAAGGGTTCATCGGGCCCGTCGCCGCGGACGGGGACCATCAGCCCCGCCTGGTCGCGAAAGACCAACCGCACACGACCATCGGCGGTCCCGATCGATCCCGCCCCGATCCACACCACCTCGCCGGTGGTGCACAACTGGTCGAGGTCGGAGGGCCGATACTCGGCCATCCGCGCCGGCAGGATGTCCCGTTCCAGGACCGACGCCGGTAGCGGCGCCCCCTGCAACTGGTGGATGATCTCGGCCAGACCGTCGGGGCCGCGCCGGGGCACACCGATGCCCTGCCACGCCGGCAGGAAGCGGGCCAGCTGGCGATGCTCCACCGGCTCGACCTCGCGACGCAGGGCGGCGAGCGACCGGCGCCGCAACGCCCGGAGCACGTCGTCGTCGCACCACTCGCGCTCCACGCCGTCAGGACGGAACTCACCCCGGACCAGCGCGCCCTCGGCCGCCAGCTGCCCGAGGACGGCCGTCACCGCTTCGACCGACACGCCGTAGCGCGCCGCCACCTGCTCGGTCAGGAAGGGCCCGTGGGTGGAGGCGTACCGACGCACCAGATCGGTCAGTGGATCCGCCACCGAGTCGGTGAACACCGCCGGCAACCCGATGGGAATGGCCACGCCGAGGGCATCGCGTAGTCGGCCGGCATCGTCGGTGGCCGCCAGCTGGGCCCGGTCAGCCACCCCTACCGACATGATCCGTCGGTCTCGTTCCAGCTGCGCCAGTGCGGCGTCCACATCGAGGTCCTCGACACATCGTGCATCCAGCTCATGGCGGTCGAGGGGGCCCAGCAGCCGGAGGACATCGTGCAGTTCGTCGATGTCGCGGGCCCGCCGGTCGTCGCTCAGCCGCTGGAGCTCCAGCTCGAGGTCGGCCAACACCCCGGGGTCGAGCAGCTCCCGGAGCTCCTCGGCCCCCAACAGGTCTCGCAGCAGCTCACGATCGAGCGCCAGAGCGGCAGCCCGGCGCTCGGCCAGCGGGGCGTCGCCCTCGTACATGTACACCGCGATCCATCCGAACAACAACGACTGGGCGAAGGGTGAGGCCCGATTGGTGTCGACCGCGACCATTCGGATCTTCCGGGTGGCCAGATCGCCGAGGACCTCCTTCAGTGCGGGCAGGTCGAACACGTCGTTGATGCACTCGCGCGTGGCCTCGAGCAGGATCGGGAAGGTCGGGTACCGAGCGGCCACGGTCAAGAGATCGCTGGCCCGCTGGCGCTGCTGCCAGAGCGGGGTCCGCTGATCCGGGCGCCGACGGGGCAACAGCAGGGCCCGGGCCGCACACTCCCGGAAGCGCGACGCGAACATCGCCGTGTTGGGCAACTGGCCCATCACGATGTCATCCACCTCGTCGGCGGTGAACAGGAGCTCGTCGAGGGGCAGCTCGTCGATGGCTTCGGGAAGGCGCACGACGATCCCGTCGTCGCTCCAGATGATCTCGGTGTCGACACCCCACTGCTGGCCCAGCCGGGACTGCAACGCCATGGCCCACGGCGCGTGGACCTGCGCGCCGAACGGCGTCAGCACGCACACCCGCCAGTCGCCGATCTCATCGCGGAAGCGCTCGACCACCACAGTGCGGTCGTCGGGCACCACGCCCGTGCTCTCGGCCTGCTCGTCCAGATACTGCACGAGGTTGGCGGCGGCCCGCTCATCGAGCCCGTTTCGTTCCCGGAGTTGCTCCAGGGGTTGCGGCTCGGCGCGGATGTCGCGCACGAACCGACCGATGGCCCGACCCAGCTCGAGTGGACGGCCGGGCCGGTCGCCGTGCCAGAACGGCATCTTCCCCGGCTGACCGGGCGCCGGGCTCACGACGACCCGCTCGAAGGTGATGTCCTCGATCCGCCAGGTGGAAGCGCCCAACAGGAAGGTCTCGCCCGGCCGGCTCTCGTACACCATCTCCTCATCGAGCTCGCCCACGCGGGTGCCGTCGGGGAGGAAGACGCCGAACAGGCCCCGGTCGGGAATGGTGCCGGCGTTGGTGACGGCCAGTCGCTGGGCTCCCTTGCGGCCCCGCAGCACCCCCTCGATCCGGTCCCAGACGATGCGCGGGCGCAACTCGCGGAACTCCTCGCTCGGATAGCGGCCCGAGAGCAGATCGAGCACGTTCTCCAGCACCTCGTCGGACAGATCGGCGAAGTTGGCCGACCCCCGTACGACCACCTTCAGATCCTCCACGGTCCAGTCGTCGAGGGCGCACATGGCCACGATGTGCTGGGCGAGCACGTCGAGGGGGTTGCGGGGATAGTGGGTCTCCTCGATGAGGCCTTCCTGCATCCGCTGCACCACCACCGCCGCCTCCAGCAGGTCGGCCCGGTGCTTGGGGAACAACTTGCCCCGACTGGGTTCGCCCACCTGGTGGCCGGCCCGCCCGATGCGCTGGAGTCCGCGCGAGACGGCGCCCGGCGACTCGACCTGGATCACCAGGTCGACCGCCCCCATGTCGATCCCGAGCTCCAGCGAGCTGGTCGCCACCAACGCGCGCAGCCGACCGCTCTTGAGCTGATCCTCGATGTCGAGCCGCTTCTCCCGGCTGAGCGAACCGTGGTGGGCCCGCACCAGCACCGTCTCGTCATCGACGGCGGGGGTGACGCCCCGGGTATCGGGTTGGTCACCGATGAGGACCGGCGCCCCGGCGTCGCCGTTCCCCATGGCCAGCTCGTTGAGCCTGGTGGCCAGTCGTTCGGCCAGGCGGCGGGCGTTCACGAACACCAGCGTCGAGCGGTGCGACTGGATCAGCTCGAGCAGCATGGGGTGCATCGACGGCCAGATGCTGCGACGGGCCGGTCCGGCCGCCGACCCACCGGGATCCGGTTCGACGACCTTGCCCAGATCACCCATGTCCTCGACGGGGACCACCACTTCGATGTCGAGCTCCTTGCTGATGCCGGCATCGACCACCGTGACCGGCCGGGCGCTGAGGGAGCCGTCCTCGGCCACGTCCTGACCACCGAGGAATCGGCCGATCTCGTCGAGGGGACGCTGGGTGGCCGACAACCCGATGCGCTGGGGCGACGACGTGCAGCGCTGCTCCAGTCGCTCGAGGCTGAGCGACAGGTGGGCGCCACGCTTGGTGCCGGCCAGCGCGTGGATCTCGTCGATGATCACCGCCTGCACGTTGGTGAGGGTCTCCCGAGCCTGACTGGTGAGCATCAGGTACAGCGACTCGGGGGTGGTGATCAGCAGATCGGGTGGGTTACGGACGAGCTTGCGCCGATCATCGGCCGACGTGTCGCCCGTGCGCATCCCGACCGTGGGTGAATGGAGCGACTGCCCGGCTCGACCGGCGGCCAGCCCGATGCCCTGGAGCGGGGACCGCAGGTTCTTCTCCACGTCAACCGCCAACGCCCGAAGAGGGGAGATGTAGAGCAGACGGGTGCGGTGCTCACGGTCGGGCACCGGCGCCGTCATCAGCTGATCGATCCCCCACAGGAAGGCGGCCAGGGTCTTGCCCGAACCGGTGGGGGCCAGGATCAGTGTGTGGGCACCGTCGGCGATGGCCGGCCAGCCGAGCGCTTGCGCGCCGGTCGGGGCCGCAAACGTGGTGTCGAACCAGGTCCGCACCGGCGCCGAGAACCGAGACAGAGGCACCCGGGCAACCTAGGCCCTGACCTGCGCCCACCCCACCCCGATGGCCCGAAGTGGAGGGCCGATCCCGCGCGGCCGGTCGCGCGGCACGACCGGCAGGGGCCGTCGAGCCGTTCGGGATGTCGGGGCAGGACCGGCGCGGTCAGGACAGGGCGGGGGGCAACGGCTGCTGGTGGATGATGGTGAGCCGCCGCGTGGCGCGGGTGAGGGCGACGTACAGGGAGCGGTCCCCCTGCGGCTCCTCGCCAACGATGCGATCCGGCTCGACCACCATGGCGGCGTCCACCTCGAGCCCCTTCACCAGGCCAACGGGCACCACGGTCACCTTCTGGTCGAGACCGGATCGGGTGGCCCGTCCGTACTTCACGCCGGCCCTGTCGAGGGCATCCGACACCGTGACCACCAGAGAGGCAGGCACGATGATGGCCACGTTGCCGTGCTCGATGCGGTCGAGCTCGTACCGCGTGGCCGACACCACGGCCTCGCCCAGATCGGACTCGGCCGGAACCTCCAGCAGCCGAGGCGGATCACCATCCTCACGAATCGATCGGGCCGGAGCCAGATCGGGGGCAGCCACCCGAAGCGCCCTGGCTGCCACGTCCATGAGCGGCGCCGGGATCCGATAGCCGATGGTGAGCTCCACCCGGCGGGAAGGGCGCTTCTGGTCGATGTGCTCGAGCACCCCCTCCCAGTCGTCGTGAGCCCAGGCACCGGTCGCCTGGGCGATGTCGCCGACGATGGTCATGGACCCGTTCAACGACCGACGGTCGAGCATGCGCAGCTCCATGGGCGACAGGTCCTGGGCCTCGTCGACCACGATGTGCCCATAGGTGCGCACCTCGTCTTCGTCGCGCCGGCCCGGGCGGAAGCCGAGCAGCGCCCGGCACTCGTCCAACAACGGAGCGTCGGCCGTCGACCAGCGCACATCCTCGGCCGAGGACCAGGGACGATGGAGCGTCTCCATGCGCTCGGGCGCCACGTCGGTGCCGCCGGCGGCCCGCAGCAACGCACGAGCGCCCAGGAAGTCGTGCAGCAGCTGGGCCGGCGTCAGAACCGGCCACATCCACTCCAGCGCTTCGCGCACCTCGGGCAGATGCCGGCTCCGTTCCCGGACCGTCTCCGCCGAGACCTCGTCGCGAGCCGATGTGGCCAGGGCCGCGAAGACCTCGGATTTCACGAAGGCCCGGGCCGCGTTGTGGGTGCGGAACCGCCGCCGGGCCTGGGTGACGATGTCGGCCGATTGCTCGACCGTGAGGCGCAGCCGCTGGAGGCCGTAGCCCAGCACGATGTCTTCTCGCAGCGGCCGCTGGCGTTGGCGCAGCGCCCGCCGGAGGACGTCCACCATCACCAGATCGCCCTTCAAGTGGGCGATGGGCTGCGGGTCGACGCCCTCGACGATGGCGTCGGGCACGACCAGGTCGCCCAACGTGGCCATCTGGACACCTGCCTCGCCCAGCGACGGCAGTACCTGTTCGATGTAGGCCAGGAACAGGCGGTTGGGCCCCACCACCAGCACCCCCTGACCCGCGAGCGGGAATCGGTGCGAGTACAGCAGGTAGGCGGCCCGGTGCAGCGCGACCACGGTCTTGCCGGTACCGGGTCCCCCCTGCACCACGACCACGCCCGGCAGGGCCGCGCGGATCACCTCGTCCTGCTCGCCCTGGATGGTGGCGACGATGTCGCCCAATCGGCCGGTGCGGGCCGTCTCCAGCGCCCGGATCAGCGCCCCCTCACCCTTCAGGCGGGACCCGTCGGCCGCCTCGCCATCGAAGCGGGAAAGGTCTCCGAAAAGCTCGTCGTCGATGCCCAGCAACTCGCGCCCGCGTGTGGCGAAGTGTCGCCGTCGTTCGAGGCCCATCGGGTCGCTGGCGGTGGCGCGGTAGAACGACTCGCTGATCGGCGCTCGCCAATCCACCACCACCGGATCCTGGTCGGCGTCCCAGACACCGAGTCGACCGATGTAGAAGGAATCGCCGCCGTTGTCGTCGTCGTGGTCGATGCGCCCGAACACCAGGGCCGCCGATCCGGTCTCGAGCTGTCGGAGGCGAATGGCGAGCGTGTCGGAGATCACGTCGCGCTCGAAGCGGGCCTGACTCGTGCCTCCGGCACCGACCTCGACCATCGAGGACACCCGGCGAGCCGACTCGCGGGCGACCTCCAGCCAGTGGTACGCATCGTCGACGGTGGCCTGTTCGGCCTCGAGCTCGGCGTCTATGTCGACACCCTCCAGGAGTCACAACCGCCGCAGCGGTCCATTTCGGGGGACCGCTCAGCCTATCGGCGAGCGTTCCGAACCTGCGGGGGACGCCGGCCCGCGGTCGTCGATGGGGACTCGGTGCTCCAGCACGGATGGTCGGACCGCAGCCGTCGGCGCTCACCCAATGGTTCGTCGAAGCTCAGTTCCGGCGCCCCGTGCTCGATGGATAGCCATGGCTTCCGTCGGCACCGCCCTACGCGACGCGGCCCGCGCCGTCTCCCCTGGCCGGCGCCGCTACCAACGCCTGTTGGCTTCCTGCGCGCTCGACCCGACGACCCTGGCTCTCCCCCTCGCCGAGCCGGGGCCGAACGACCTCATCATCTGTGGCTGCCCCCGCTCGGGCACCGCGCTCCTCGCCGCCGCCCTCCACCAGCCGCCCACGATGATCAGCGTGATGGAGCCGTGGGACGGGCTGAAGCTGGCACCCGAGCGGCTCTTCTCGTCGCTGCGCACCGAACTCGACGGTGGACAGTTGGTCCGGGGCCGGCTGGACCTGGATGCGCTGCGGATCGACGGCTCGGTGACCTGGCAGCCCGACGGCGATCGGTCCTACACCGTCGAGACCACCGCAGACACCCTCGTGGCCGTGAAGTGGCCGACCTTCTGGCAGTACCTGCCCCACCTCCACACCACCCGGTTCCTCGTCTGCGTGCGTCACCCCGCTGAGGTGCTGGCCTCGTTCGTAACCCAACCCGGCCGCCTGGCCGACGGGCTGGAGTACGACGTGGCCTTCAACCGGGACCTCAACCGCGAGCTCGGGCAGATCGCCGCGCTCGACGAGCGACGCCTGGCGCTCTACGACCGCGTCAACCACACCGTGCTGGAGCACCGCCATCGAGCCAACGTGCACCTGGTGCACTACGAGGACTGGCAGAACGACACGCCGCAGGTCCTGGACCGGGTCTCCGACTTCCTCGGTCGCGATCTCACGAGAAGCCAGGCGGTCATCGAGTCACCGAACCAATCCGTCGACCAGGCCGACCGGGCGGCGATCGCCAGTCGCAGCACCACGGCCCGAGCACTGGGGTACTGAACCATGAGCAACGACCGAACCCGCGTTCTCGCCGTCGTCAACGGGCTGGGTACCGGGGGCGCGGAGCGCTCGCTGGCCGAGTCCATCGTTCCCCTCCGCCGTCGGGGCGTGGACATCAGCGTCGCCTGCTTCCACCATCGACCGGAGGGTGTACACGACCAGGTGCTGGCCACAGCCACCCCGGTGATCCTCATCCCCGAAGCCAGCTGGTCGGGCCGCACCACGGCCCTGCACCGACTGGTCAAGGCCCAGCAACCCGATGTGGTGCACACGATGCTCTTCGACAGCGACGTGGTCGGACGACTGGCCACGCGGGGTACCGGTGTCCCCCTGCTCACCAGCCTGGTCAACACCTCCTACGATCGCCGTCGGCTCGACGACCCCAATGTGGATCGTCTGCGACTCACCGCCGCTCGCCTGATCGACGGGTTCACCGGTCGGCACTACGGCACGCGGTTCCACGCCATCAGCAACACCGTGCGGGATGCGGCCGTGGCCACACTGGGATTGGACGAGACCAAGATCACGGTCATACCCAGGGGGCGGTCACGAGCTCGGCTGGGCGAGGCCAACCCCAGCCGCCGAGCGGCGGCCCGAGCCGCGCTCGGCCTCGACGACGACCAACTGGTCCTGCTCAACGTCGCTCGGCAGGAATACCAGAAGGGGCAGCTCACCCTCATCGAGGCCGCCGCCCGGTTGCGCCGATCCCACCCGGGACTCCGGGTGCTGATCGCCGGACGGGAGGGCAACGCCACCCGTGAGCTGACCGACCGCATCGACGCCCTCGATCTCCATGACACGGTGCGCCTACTGGGCCACACCGAGGTGTCGCGACCCCTTGCGGCCGCGGACGTGTTCGTGTTCCCCTCCCGATACGAGGGGCTCGGCGGTGCCGTTCTCGAGGCCATGGCGCTCGACGTGCCCATCATCGCCAGCGACATCCCGGTTCTGCGTGAGGTGCTGGCCGACACCGCCCGCTACTTCCCCGTCGATCAGGTCGACGGGCTGGTCCAGAGCGTCGAGGATGTGCTGTCCGACGGCGCCGAGACCCGCAGCCGGGTGGTACGAGCCCGTCGGCGGTTCGACGAGCACTACGAGTTCCAACGGGTGATGGACCGCATGGCCGACCTCTACGAGCAGACCGCCGACCCGCGCCGGGCGACACGGCATCGAGACCGCATCGACGCCGTGCTCGTGAAGACCCCGCTGGCCGCCGCGTCGCGGGCCCTCACCCGCCACCACGTCACCGTGCTGGCCTATCACGGCATCCACGACCAGGAGGCCTTCGCCCAACAGCTCGACCAGATCGGCGAGGACCGGAACTTCATCAGCCCAACCGATCTCCGCGAGGCGATGACCGGTGCCGCGCTACCCGACCGGGCCACGCTGATCACGTTCGACGACGGTCGACGATCGGTCCTGGACCGAGCCGTGCCCGAGCTGGCCCGTCGGGAGATCCCCGCCGTGCTGTTCGTGGTGACCTCGTTGCTGGGCACCAACCAGCCGTTCTGGTGGGACGAGGTCGAGTACCTGGCCGACGCCGACATGGTGGCCGAGCTCAAACGGGTTCCCGACGACGAGAGAGTGCGCCGCGTGGCCGAGCTCCGGGCCGCCAACACCGTGCGGCTCCGCACGCCCCAGCTGGAACCGGCCGAGATCCGGGGCATGGCCGCGCAGGGCATCGAGATCGGCAACCACACCGCCACCCACCCATGCCTCGACCGATGCGACGCCACGGCCGCTGCGCACGAGATCTTCACCGCTCATCAGCACCTGACCGACCTCCTCGGCATCGCCCCACGGGCGTTCGCCTACCCAAACGGCAACTTCGATCCCCGGGTGGAAGAGATCCTCGAACGACTGGGATACGACCTGGGGTTCCTCTTCGACCACCGGACCGTGGCCGTTGACGACACCCATCCCCTGCGCATCAGCCGACTGCGAATGAGCGAGCGCCTGACGGCCGAACGGTTGGAGACCATCCTCAGCGGCCTCCATCCGGCGTTGCACAGCATCCGGACCCGGAGCCGCGCCAACCGCGCCGATCTCGTCACCGGCTGAAGGCGGGTCTGCACCCGCCGGCTCGGTAGTTTGAGGCGGTGACCGGCGCCTCACCACCCGATACAGCGTTCCTGCAGGCCTGTTGGTCCCAGCCCGCCGACCGGGTTCCCGTGTGGTTCATGCGCCAGGCCGGTCGGTCGCTGCCGGAGTACCGCGCCATTCGGGGGTCCGGGAGCATCCTCGACGCCATTGCCGACGCCGAGCTGTCCACCGAGATCACGCTGCAACCGGTTCGCCGCTACGGCGTGGATGCGGCCATCCTCTTCAGCGACATCGTGGTACCGCTGCACGCCATCGGGTTCGGTGTCGATGTCGTACCCGGTGTCGGCCCGGTGATCGAGCAGCCCTTCGCGGGGACCGCCGATCTCCAACGCATCCGACCGCTCGAACCCGATGTCGACACGCCCTACGTGCTCGAAACGGTGCGCAATCTGGTCGGTGCGCTCGACATTCCACTCATCGGGTTCGCCGGTGCCCCGTTCACGGTGGCCAGCTACGCCATCGAGGGCCGCCCGTCCAAGAACTACGCCCGCACCAAGGCGCTGATGCACGCCGACCCCGACCTGTGGTTCGCGCTGGCCGATCGCCTGGCCGATCTGGCCATCGCGTCGCTGCGCTCCCAGGTGAATGCCGGAGCCAGCGCAGTCCAGCTGTTCGACTCGTGGGCCGGGCAGCTCGGCGCGGCCGACTATCGCCGATTCGTGTTGCCGGCCAGCACGAAGGTGTTCGCCGGCATCGCCGACCTGGGGGTTCCCGGCATCCACTTCGGCGTCGGCACCGGCGAGTTCCTCGGCGACATGGCCGCCGCTGGCGCGGACGTGATCGGCGTGGACTGGCGGATCTCTCTGGCCGAGGCCCGCCGCCGGGTCCCCACGGGCATCGCCCTACAGGGCAACCTCGACCCCGCGTTGCTGCTGGCCGGTTGGGACGTGGTCGCCGATGCCACCCGGGCCGTGTTGGCCAGCAACGCCGGCCATCCGGGCCACATCTTCAACCTGGGCCACGGGGTCTTCCCCGAGGTCGATCCCGGCATCCTCGAGCAGGTGGTCGCATTGGTCCACGCCGAAGGTCGGACCGACGGGTGACCGGCACCATCGCCGTGATCGGCGGCGGGATCGCCGGCCTGGCCGCGGCCTTCGAGGCAACCCGGCGCGGCGCCGAGGTCACGCTGCTCGAGGCGGAGGAGCAGGCCGGCGGAAAGCTCGTCACCTCGCCCTTCGCCGGTCTCCAGGTCGACGAAGGGGCCGACGCGTTCCTGGCCCGCGTCCCCTGGGCGTACGAGCTCTGCGCCGAGCTCGGCCTGGCCGACGAGCTGGTCTCGCCGGCGATCGGTAGCGCCCGCGTCTGGTTGGACGACCAGCTGTGGGACCTACCCACCGACGCCGTGCTCGGCGTGCCGCTCGATCCCGATGCGCTGGCCCGATCGGGTGCCGTTTCCGCCGAGGCCGTGGCCGCAGTCGAGGCCGACCGGCGCCGAACCGAACCCGTCTCGACCGACCACGGCGACTCGGTGAGTCGCTTCGTGCGCGACCGTCTGGGCGACGAGGTCTTCGAGCGGCTCGTCGGACCCCTGCTGGGCGGCATCAACGCGGGCGACGTCGAACGCCTCAGCCTGGCCGCAGCGGTGCCCCAGTTCGCGGCAGTGGCCGATGAACCCAGCCTCAGTCGGGCACTCGAGCGGCAGCGAGCGACCGTGAGCGATCCGTCGGCTCCGGTCTTCTACGCCCACCCCCGAGGAATGGCGCACATCGTGCAGGTGCTCTCGGATCGGCTGAGGTCGGTCGTGCACACGGGTGAACCGGTGGACGCGCTCGAACCGCTGGGCGATCGATGGCGGATTCGCACCCGCCGCCGGTGCCTCGATGCCGATGGCGTGATCGTCGCCGTGCCCGCGCCATCGGCCGCCCGACTGCTCGATCCCCTCACCGGCCCCACACCGCTGGCGGCCATCGAACACGCCGGGGTGGTGATGGCCACCTTCGCCTGGCCGACATCGGGTGTGGCCATGTCTCTCGACACCAGCGGCTTCCTGGTCCCCCGCTCGGCCGGCCTGCTGTTGAGCGCGGCGTCCATCTCCTCGAGCAAGTGGGCCCACCTGGGGGGCGCCGACCAGGTCATCGTCCGGGCCTCGGCCGGGCGCTTCGGCGATGAGCGGGCGCTGGCCCTCGACGACGAGGCGCTGGTGGCGGCCCTCCTGGCCGACCTCGACCGCACCATGGGGCTGGTCACGGCGCCCACCGCCGTCCGGGTGGTTCGCTGGCCCGCCTCCTTCCCGCAGTACACCCCCGGCCATCTCGATCGCATCTCGGAGGTGGAGCAGGCCGTCCACGCCCTCGGTGGGGTCGCCCTGGCCGGCGGCGCCCTACGCGGCGTGGGCATCCCCGCCTGCATTCGATCGGGTCGGGACGCCGCTGCGCGCTTGCTGGATCACTGATACAGCAAGCACCTGCCCGAAAGTCGCCGGTCGCGCCCCGACTTCACGCACTGAAGTGCATGAGAATGCGTGACAGTCGCCACAGTGTTGCATTTGCATGACGGATGGCCGGTACGGTCTGCGCCCGCAGTGGCAACTATTGCAAGCGCGTGACGCGCTGCCCTGCTCCGTTTGACCAACTCGGGTCCCACGCATCGCCGACAACGGCAGCCGGGCCCACAGGAGGATCTTCCGTCATGAAACGACGTCTGCGAATCGTACTCGCCGCGCTCGGTCTCACCCTCGTGCTCACGGCCTGTACACCGGCCGAGATGGCGCAGTACCTGGCCATCACCGAGCCCACCCGCCATGTGCTGAACAACGAGCAGCTCCACCGGCTCCGCACGTGCGAGTCGGGCGGCAACTACGGCATCGTCAGCGCCTCGGGTCGCTATCGCGGTGCCTACCAGTTCTCGCGGGCCACGTGGGACTCGGTCGCCGGTCGCCACTACCCGTTCCTGCGCGGTCTCGATCCGGCGGCCAGCCCCTGGTACTGGCAGGACGCGATGGCTCGCGCCCTGTTCGCCGAACAGGGCGCCGCGCCGTGGCCGCACTGCGGCCGTCGACTCTGACGAGCGAACGAACCGGGTCGAGGTCACCTGCCGCCCCCGCGGCGGCCGGTGACCGCGGGCCGGACGAAGGGACGGACTGCGTGGTCCATCGCACCAACGACCGGGGCGCCCACCAACGCCGTCCACGCGGGTCCGACCCCTCGTCGAGCACCCGAGCGGCACCGTTCGGTACCCCCGACGGCACCGCCACCCACGACTGGGCCGACGCCCGGCCCGGCACCGGCTCGGAGCATCCGGCCCTGCTGCCGACGGGAACCACCCACTTGAGCGTGGAACGCACGTTCTCGTTCGTGGACCTCAGCGGCTTCACCCGCTTCACTCGCGAGAACGGGCCTCATGCGGCGGTCGAGATGCTCAGCGACTTCCGCCAGACCACCCGCTCGGTGGCGGCCAAACGCGGCGTCCGTGTAGCCAAGTGGCTGGGCGACGGCGCCATGGTCATCGGTGTCGAGCCCACGCCGGTGATCGCCCTCGGTGCCCACCTCATCAGCCACTTCGCCGGCACCGACCTCCGGGTTCGGATCGGGGTGGCCTCGGGCACCGCCCTGCTGTTCGAGGGCGACGACTACATCGGCGAGCCGGTGAACCTGGCCTTCAAACTGTGCGACGCCGCCCAACCGGGCGAGATGTTGGCCCACTGCGACACGGCCGACCTGCCGGACTGGGTCGTGCCCGGGGGTGAGGTCGACGTGGTCATCCGGGGCGTGGGCTCGATCGGGAACGTGGTCCGGCTCCAGCCCCGCCTCATCACCCCGGCGCAACCGGGCGCAGCCTGACGGGCCGCTCGGTCTCGACCACGGGAACGGCACGGCCTGTGACAGGGTTGATGGTGACAGCCGACCGGGAGGCAGCAATGGAGCTCGAAGTGACCGACGACGCCTTGGCCGCGATCACGGCCAAGGGTGGTGTCGTGGCCGTCGACTTCCTCCCGCCGGTGGGTTGAGGCAAAACCCGCTACGAGGTGTCGGTCGACACCCATCTCCGAGGTAAGAACCTCGCCCCCTACAGGACCGTGCGGCGCGACGGCATCAAGGTGCTGTTGTCGCCCAACCTGTTGTCCTTCGCCCGCACCGTCCGCCTCGACGTCCGCGGCACGTTGCGCAAGAAGGTGCGGGCCGAGATCCGCCGCGACGAAGACACCTGTTCCATCTGACGCCAGCCATCGGCCCGGCAACGCCCGATGCGGTCATCGGACCGGTGCAGCCCCTGCGCCGGCGAGATGTGCTTGCGTAGAGGCCTGTGTCCCACCGCCTGATCATCACCATCCGCTGCCTGGCGGCCGGATTCTGCATCGCCGCCGCGATGCCCCCGTGGGGATGGTGGCCCCTGGCCTTCGTCGGCTTCGCGCTGGCCGACTCGCTGCTGCGGGCCCGGGTGGCCGGCATCCGTTTTCGACGCATGGCCCTCGTCGGCATGGGTTGGTTCTTCCCGTCGATGCTCTGGATGTTCGACCTCACGCCCCCGGGATACGTGCTCGCCGTCCTGTTCCACGCGTCGCTGCTGGGGGTCGCCGGTGCCATCTCCCCTCCGTCACGATGGCGACGAGTGGCATTCCCGGGCGCCGTGGTGCTCACCGAGCTGGTCCGCTGGTCGTGGCCCTTCGGCGGCGTTCCCCTGGCCACTCTCGCCATGAGTCAGGCCCAGGCGCCGCTGGCCCCCACGGTGCGGGTGTTCGGCGCCCTCTTGCTCACCGCCCTGGTCGTGGCCGTGGGGATGGGCCTGGCCGGGTTGGCCGAGCGCCACCGACCCACCATCATCGGCACCGGGGTGGTGCTCGGCCTGGCCGCACTTCTGGTGGTCGTGGCTCCCAGGGCCACGGTCGTGGACACCATCGACGTGGCCGTCGTGCAGGGCGGCGGCGAACAGCGGACGCGGGCCAGCGCCGAGGGGGCTCGTTTGGTCTTCGAACGCCACGTGGCGGCGTCGGCCGCGGTGAACGACGGCGTCGATCTGGTGCTGTGGCCCGAGAACGTCGTCAATCCCGAGATCATCGACGAGCCGGCGCCGGTCGACTCGTGCCCGCTCGCGGTCGACGGCACCGGCCGGGGATCCATCGACGGCCCGTTCACCCTGCCCCTGGCCGAGGCCTGCGTGTCGGAGCTGGCCGTGGAGCTGGGCGCGCCGCTGCTGCCCGGCTGGTTCTACAAGGTCTCCGACACCGAGAACGTCAACTTCACCGATGTGTGGCTCCCCGACGGCAGCCGGGGTGACCGCTACGACAAGGTGCGCACCGTGCCCTTCGGCGAGTTCGTGCCCCTGCGCGGCCTCATCGAACGCTTCGCCGGGGACTCCCTCCCGGCCCGCCACGTGAGGCCCGGCACCGAACCGGCGGTGGTGGAGACACCCGTCGGCGCACTCGGGGTGTCGATCTCGTGGGAGGTGTTCTTCGACAACCGGGCCCGCGACGCCATCGGCAATGGCGGTCAGTTGCTCCTGAATCCCACCAATGGGTCGTCGTACTGGCTCACCATCGTGCAGACCCAGCAGATGGCATCCACCCGCCTGCGGGCGCTCGAGACCGACCGCTGGGTCCTCCAGGCGGCGCCGACCGGCTTCAGCGCCATCATCGACAGCGATGGCAACGTGCTGGCGCGCACCGCGATCTCCGAGCAGGCGGTGCTCCACGGCACCGTCGAGCTCCGGACCGGCCGGACCTGGGCCGTGCGCTTCGGTGTGTGGCCCATGGTGATCCTGGCCGTGCTGGCCGTGACCATCGGTCGATCGGGCCATCGGCACTGGTCGGGGTCGACCTCGGACCCCGCTCAGCCGGCGCTGGCCGCCACCGCTGGAGCCTGATCGCCATCCCGGCCGCCGAAGCGCAGATACAGCGAGGGCACCACGAACAGGTTGAGGATGGTGGAGGTCACCAGTCCGCCCAGGATCACGATGGCCATCGGGTGCTCGATCTCGTGGCCGGCGATGTCGCCGGCCACCACCAGGGGGAGCAGCGCCAGACCCGTGGTGAGTGCCGTCATGAGGATCGGCGCCAGACGCTCCTCGGCGCCCCGCAGCACGAGGGCCGGCCCGAAGGTCATTCCCTCCTCGTTCTCCAGGTGCTGGAAGTGGTTGATCATCATGATCCCGTTGCGGGCGGCGATCCCGAGCACGGTCAGGAATCCGACGAGCGAACCGAGCGAGATGATTCCCCCCGTGAACCAGGCGGCGAGCACGCCCCCCACCAGTGCTGCGGGCAGACAGACGAAGCTCAGCACCGCCAGCCGCAGCGACGAGAACGACACGAAGAGCAACACGAAGATGATCACCGCGGCCAGCAGCGAGTACCGCAGCAGCGATCCTTGCGTCTCCTGGCGCTCCTGGTACTCCCCGATGATCTCGGCGCTGTGGCCGAGGGGGAAGTCGATGGCGTCGACCACGGCCTCGACATCGCGGGCAATGGCGCCGAGGTCACGACCGCCGACATTGGCGCTCACGTCGAGTCGACGGGACTGGTTCTCTCGTTCGATGGAGCTGTCGGTGGGCTCGATGCGCACCGAGGCCACCTCGTCGAGGGGCACCTGGTCACCGCTGGGCGTGTCGATGAGCAGTCGCCCGATGTCGTCGACGCTGTCGCGGACCTCGGGCGTGCTCCACACCTGCACGTCGAAGGCCCGCCCGCCCTGGAAGATGTCACCCACTTCTTCGCCGGCCACCATCGTGGCCACGGCCCGCCGCACGTCGCCCGGTTTGAGCCCGTAGCTCTCGGCACCGTCCAGATCCAACTCGACCTGGATCTTGGGCACCTTCACGTGCAGCTCCACGTGCAGGTCGGTGAGCCCTTCGACCTGGCTCAGTCGGTCTTCGACTTCGTGGGCCTTGTCGTCGAGCACCTCGAGGTCCGGGCCGAAGATCCGCACGACGATGGCATCGCTCGATCCGGTCAACACCTCGCGGATCCGCTCCTTCAGGTAGGTCTGGACGTCGCGGAACAGTCCGGGATAGCCGTCCACGGTGGTCTGGATCTCATCGACGGTCTGGTCGTAGTCGACGGACGGATCGACACTGATCCAGTTCTCACCGAAGTCGATGCCCACCACCTCATCGGCGATGAGCGCCTGTCCGATGTGGGCGCCGAAGTTGCGTACCCCGTCGATCGATCGCAGCTCGGGGCTGACCGCGCTGGTGATGCGGTGCATCTCCGGTTGCGACGTGCCCGGACGGGTGAGCCAGTGCATGAGGAAGTCACGTTCCTTGAACGACGGCAGCAGCTCCTGGCCGAGCGACGGGACGACGAGCAGGCCGGCGATCACCAAGGTGGCCACCGCGGCGTACGCCGGCTTGGGTGACCGCACGATCCTCGTCGTGATGGCGTTGTACCCGCGGGTGAGCGGCGGCACGATCGGCGAGGCCCGCCGTTCGAGGGGGGCGTTGCGCAGCAGGATCAGGCTCAGGGCCGGGGTGACGGTGAGCGCGACCAGCATCGAGGCGAGGATGGCCAACCCGTACGACGTCGCCAGCGGGCGGAAGAAGGCCCCCGACAATCCCTCGAGGAAGAACACCGGGACCAGCGCCGCGACCTCGATGAGCGTGGCGTAGACGATGGCACTGCGCACCTCGAGAGATGCTCCCAGGATGACGCGGGCCGTCGAGGCCGAATCACCGTCGGCCCGATGCAGCCGAAGGCGGCGAACGATATTCTCCACATCGATGATGGCGTCGTCGACCACGGCACCCAGCGCGATCACGAACCCCGCCAGCACCATCACGTTGATGGTGGTTCCTCGGGCGTAGAGCACGAGGGCGGCCGACACGAGCGACAGCGGGATGGCCACCAGGCTGATGAGCGCCACCCGCCATTCGTAGAGGAAGAGGAACAGGATGATGACGACCAGGACCGATCCGATGAGCATGGCCGACTGGAGATTGCTCAGCGAGAGGCTGATGAAGGTCGCCGGTCGGAAGATCTCGCTGTCGATCTCCACGCCGGGCAGGCCCGGGGCCAGCTCGTCCAGCGCCTCCTCGACGCCCTCGGTGAGCTCGAGCGTGTTGCCCCACGGGAACTTCTCGACGATGAGCATCAAACCCGGCCCGTCGTTGATGACGGCATCGCCGATCAGCGGCTGATGATCGATCACCACGTCGGCCAGGTCGCCGAGGCGCAGCACCTCGCCGTCGCGCTCCGCGATGGCCACCTGGGCCAGCTCGTCGGCACCGACGATGGGCAGCTTGTTGCGCACACCGAGCCGCTGGTTGGGCGTCTCGATGAAGCCACCGGTGCCCACCATGGCTCCGTCGGAATACTGGAGGATGCCCGAGTCGAGCGCGTCGGCGGTGACCGTCATCAGCTCGTTGAGCGAGATCTGGTTGGCGTTGAGACGCTCCGGCTCGACCTGTACCTGGAACATCTCCAACCGCTCACCCCAGATGGCCACGTTGGCCACGCCCGGGACTCGCATGAGCCGCTGGCGGATGCGCCAGTACGACGTCATCGACAGATCGATCAGTGAGTGCTCATCGGAGGTTAACCCGATCTTCATAGCCCGGCTCGTGGCCGACAGCGGCTGCAACATCACGGGCGGCGCCGCCCACTTGGGCAGCGTGGGGATGGTGACGTCGAGGCGCTCCTGGACGAGCTGGCGAGCCCCGATCACATCGGTCCCCGGCTCGAAGATGAGCAGGATCGAAGACAGGTCCGACACCGACTTCGAACGGATCGTCTCGAGGCCGGCGACCCCGTTCAGCGCGTCCTCGAGCGGCACCGTGACGAGTTGCTCGACCTCGGCCGGCGACAGACCGAGCGCCGGGGTCTGGACCTCGACGCGGGGTGGCGCGAACTCGGGAAACACATCGACCGGGGCGCCCTGGAGAGCCAGTCCACCCGACACCATCATGGCCAGCGGCAAGAACACGGCGAGGTACTTGAAGCGCAGGCTGGTCGCCACCACCCACCGCATCATGACGCTCGACCTCCGCGGCCCGTGGTCATCGGAGATCTACTTCCCGACGCCGAATTCGACGCCGTACAGCTCGGCCGCGCCGACGGAGACCACCGCGGTGCCCTCGTCGGGTCCCGCGCTCAGGATGGCCGACTCGCCGTCGATGTGATCGATCTCGATGGGGGCACGTACGTAGACGTACGGCTCGGGGTTGGTGTACGCCCACGTCGATCCGTCGAAGTGGTACATGACCGACGAGTACGGCACCACGAGCATCTGCTCACCGCCCACCGTGTCGCTGGCCACCATCGCCGTCTCCACGCCGGTGCGCGCCGCGGCCTGCTCGGTCAGCTCGATGCGCCAGAGATCCGCACCGATCTCCTCGACCGTCGCCGGCTCCTCGTAGACGTAGTCGGAGTCATCGTCGCCACACGCGGCCGGCACGAGCGCCGCCACGCTCACCAGCACGATCAGCACCTGCCGTTTCATACATCCCCCGATCGGGTCGTCAAGAGCGATTCTCTGGGCTGGGCCGCGGCGCCGAACCGCCCGTACAGCGCCGGGAACACGAACAGGGCCGCCATGGCCACGGTGACCAGCCCCCCGAGCACCACGATGGCCGCCGGCCGGGCCACCTCTTGGCCGGCGACCTCGCCCGACACCACGATGGTGGCCATCACCACCGCAACGGTGACCAGGGTGATGAGCGTGGGCGTGAACTGCTCGCGGGCCCCCTTGGTGACGAGGTCCTGGTCGAAGGCCACTCCCTGATCGAGCTGGAGCGTCTCGTACCGACCGGACAACGCCAGCACGGCCCGCACCGTCAGTCCGCCGACCGCGAGGAATCCCACCGCAGATCCGATGGAGTAGGTCCCGCCGGTGAGAGTCAGGGACACGATTCCGCCCACCAGACCGAGAGGCAGCACCAGGAGCAGCACGCCGGCCAGACGCCAGCTCCGGAAGGCGGCTTGGAGCAGCAGGAAGACGGCGATGGCGGCCCCGATGGCGATGCCGATCACCTGACGCTGGTTGGCGGCGGCGTCGCTGCGATCGTCGAGGATGCGCACGTGGTACTCGAAGGGCAGGCCCTGAGCCTCGATCTGATCGGTGATGTCTCCGGCCACGGCATCGCGGTCCCGACCGGAGAGATCAGCCACGACGTCGATGTAGCGCGACACGGCGTCACGCTCGATGACCTGCTCATTGGGAGCCACTCGAACATCGGCCACCTCGGACAGCGCCACGACATCACCGCTGGGAGTGTCGATGTTGAGCTGTTCGATGGCGGTCACGCTGTTGCGCCGCTCGGGTGGGCTCCACACCACCACCTCGAAGACCTTCTGCTCCTCGAAGAAGCTGCCCACTTCGATACCGGACAGCAGCGTGGCCGCCGCTCGGCGCACGTCGCCCGGCTTCACCTGGTACTGCTCGGCCCGCTCGAGGTCGACCTCGATCTCGACGGTCGGTTGCAGGATCGGGTGCACCGCACGAACGTTGGCGGTGCCCTCCACACCGGCCACCATCGCCGCCACCTCGTCGGCGAGGCCGCCCAGGACGACGGGATCCTCGCCGTAGACCCTGACCACCAGGTCGTCGCTGCGCTGGCGCAGCAGGGCATCCACCCGCTCGTTCGAGTAGCTCAGCGCATCCGGGACGCCGAAGCCCGGATAGCCCTGGACCACCGCCCGGATGGAGTCGAGGGTCCGTCGGTAGTCGGCGTCGGGGTCCATCCGGACCCACAGCTCACCGGCGTTCACGTTGACGGTCTCGTCCGACAGGATGGCTCGACCGACGTGGATGCCGACGTCCTCGACGCCGGGCACCGTCCGCAGCTCGGCGCCGGCCAGCGCCGTGACCCGGCTCGTTTCCTCCAGCGAGGTGCCGGCCACCCCGTCGAACGCCACCACGAGATCGGTCTGTCGGAAGTCGGGGACGAATTCCTTGTCGAGGGTCGGCAGGAGGGCCGCGGCCAGAGCCACCAACACGATCGAGGCGATCAGCGCACCGGTCGCACGGCTGGTCCAGCGATGCATCACCTTGCCGTAGAGACGACCAACCGGCGCCAACAGCGGCGAGGTCCGGTGCAGCTTCGACCCGTCGGCGCCGGCCAACAACAGACCCATGGCGGGCACCACCGTGAGGGTGATGACGAGCGACACCACCAGCGTGAGGACCATGGCGAGTGCGACGGACGGGAGGAATTCGCCGGCGGCGCCCTCCATGGCGAACACCGGCACGATGGCGAACGCCATCGCCACCGTGGCGTACACCATCGGGGATCGACTACTGACGACCGCACGCTGGATGAACGGGAGCGGCGCCGTTTCATCGGCATCGTCGTCGGGACGACGCAGGGCGGCCACCGAACCGATGCTGTCGTCGATGACCAGGCCCAACGCCACCAGGACGCCGGCCATCACCATCAGATCCACGGTGGTGTCGGTGATGTTGAGGATCACGGCGACGCCGGCGAGCGAGGTCAGCAACGCGACCAGGCTGATCAGGGCCGCGCGCCAGCTGTAGAAGAGGGCGAACAGGACCACGATGGCCAGCACCAACGCCACCACCGCAGTGGTCTGCACGTTGTCGATCGACCGTTCGACATAGCTGGCCGGGCGGAACAGCTCGGTGTCGACGTCGATGCCGGTCATGCCGGGCGCGAGCTCGACGAGGGCGTCCTCGACGGCCTCGGTCACCTCCACCGTGTTGGCCCACGGGAACTTCTCGACGACGAGCAGCAGGCCCGGACCCTCGTCCACGAGCGCATCGCCGATGAGGGGCTGGTGGTCCTCGAGCACCGTGGTCACATCGCCGAGCGTGATGCCATCGGCGCCTTCCACGGTGACCGCGGCCAGGTCCTCGGGGCCGTCGATGGCGAACACGTGCTGCACGCCGATGCGCTGGTTGGGGCCGTCGATGAAACCGCCCGTGCCCGGCGTGGACGCCTCGAGATAGCTCAGCGGCGACACCCAGAGGGCGTTGCCGGTGGTCTTCACGACGTCGAGCAGCGTGAGGTCGGCCGCCTCGAGGTCGTCGGGTTCGACCTGTACCTGCAGCTGACGCTCGCGCTGGCCCCACACCGACACGTTGGCCACACCGGGAACGCCCATGAGGAAGGGCCGGACGGTCCACCGGGACAGGACCGACATGTCGATGAGCGACACCTCGTCCGATGACAGCCCGATCATCATCACCCGGCTCTCCGAGGACAAGGGCTGGATCATGGAGGGGGCCCGCGACACGTTGGGCAGGCCGGCCGCCTGGGTGAGTCGTTCCTGGACCACCTGGCGGGCCTCGAGCAGATCGGTGCCCTCCTCGAACGTGAGCCGGATGGTCGACAGCCCGGGGATGGACTCGGATCGGATGGTGTCGAGCCAGGCCACGCCGTTGAGCAGGTCGGCTTCGAGGGGCACGGTGATGAGTTGCTCCACCTCAGCGGCCGAGAGCCCCAGCGCCTCGGTCTGCACCTCGACCACGACCGGCGAGAAGTGGGGAAGCGAGTCCACCTGGGTGCTGCCCGACCCCACGAAACCGAACACCAGCACGGCCGCCGCCAGCACCAGCACCAGCGTCGGACGGAGCAGACTTGCCCCCACGATTCGTCGCATCATCCGGAACCCACCTTCCCGTCGTTGCTCCCCATCTGCCCCACAGCCTTCGATGATCCGAAAATCGGTGGGGAAGTCCGCCCCCGACTCTGTCCCCCAGGATCGAGTCAGGCTGCGTTCAGCTTCGATTCGACGGTAGATGACCTTCCCGGGCTCGTCGAACGGTGTTTTCGAATCGAAACATCGGCCGCGGGTCGCCTCGTTCTGACCACGCAGAGTGACCGTCTGGCGCGCCGCCGACGGTCAATCCTCGGCCAGCCGGACCTCGAAGAGGCTGGCCTGCTTGCCCTCGCCGACGGCGATCAGGGTGTGGGCGTCGGGTGCGGCCAGGCCCTCCGCTCGCTTCTGCTCGAGGACGACCGTGCACGACGGTCGGTCGACGAGACGGGCCAGTGCAGGACCATCGTCGCGCCACACACGCAGGCCATC
This sequence comes from Acidimicrobiia bacterium, assembly GCA_029858875.1. Classification (GTDB taxonomy): domain Bacteria; phylum Actinomycetota; class Acidimicrobiia; order Acidimicrobiales; family SHLQ01; genus JAOUEE01. Next base: position 4,966 of record JAOUEE010000001.1, on the reverse strand, counting down.
GACGGTTCGGAGCGCGACCAGCCCCCCGTCGGGGCTGACGGCCCCGGCTCGTACCTCGGCGTCGGACCAGACGGTGCCCACCTTGCGCAACACGATGGGCTGATCGACCGAGGCACGGGGATCGGCGTCGGTGACGTACAGCACAGCGTCGTCGCCCTTGGTGACCAATCCGACCTCGCCGCTGCGGCCATCGACCAGCAGGGCCTCGGCATCATGGGGGCCGTCGGGGTAGCGGAGCTCCACCGTGTCGACCGGGCGCAGAACGATCGGGTCTTCCCCGGGGTCGGGCTCGGTCAGATAGTGGATCGTCACCGAGGCCCGCTCGGCATCGTTGTCACCGATGTCGCCGACGACGAGCTCGGCCTGGCCCGGCCCACCGAGGATCGAGAGGTCCTCCCAGTCGATGTTTGGCGCGTCCTGAACGGGCCAGGTTCCGAGCGCCCGGCCCGCCGGGTCGATGGCGATGAGCTCGGCCGGTCGACCGCGGTCGTTGTGGGTCCACAGGACCCCCTCGGTGATCCGGCTCCGGACCAGGCCGCTGGCCTCGGAGGGACCCTCACCGTCGAGCGATCCGAGCTCGGTCACGGCCGCAGCACACGTCGGAGCCGCATCACCATCACCGCCACCACAGGCCCCCGCCAGCACGAGCAGTACCAACCCGGCGCTCGCGGGCGCCGATCTCCGCCCGCCGCGATGTCGGGCGCGGCGTGGGCGACGAGCACAGGCGACCAGCACCACGGGCAGCGAACCTCCTCAGGGCGGGAACGGCACGAACCGTACGCGCCACCGGCGCCGCCCGCAGCCGCTACCGTGACCGGCCGTGCGAGCCGTGGTCCAACGCGTCGGTCGAGCCCGGGTCACCGTCGGTGACGACGAGGTGGGTGCCATCGGGCCCGGGCTGTGCGTCCTGGTGGGCATCACCCACGAGGACGGGACGCCCCAGGTGGCCCGGCTGGCCGACAAGCTGTGGCATCTCCGGGTGTTCGACGACGATGACGGGGTGATGAACCGGTCGGCGGCCGATGTGGGTGGCGAGCTGCTCGTCGTGAGCCAATTCACGTTGTACGGGGACGCGGCCAAGGGCCGTCGCCCCAGCTACATCGCGGCGGCTCGGCCGGAGGTGGCCGAGCCGCTCATCGAGCAGCTGTGCGCCACACTGCGTGGGCTCGGCGCGACCGTGGCCACCGGCCGATTCCGGGCCGACATGGTGGTGGAGCTGGCCAATGACGGCCCCTGCACCATCCTCCTCGAGGTCTGAGGGACGGCGCGGGTCGGCCGACGAGGGATCCTGGCGCGACGGCGACCAGAGGATCCGGGTCGGGCTTCGGGCGAGGAACGAGCCGTCCGGCCAACGCCGGCGCACCGGCTCGCTGCGGTCCTCGGCGCCGGCCGTCGCCGCGACCGACCCGGCCTGCGAGCGGGAATGGCCACTGGCCGGATACCGTTGTCCACCCCGGATAACGATTGTTATCCATCGCTGATCGGCCGCGGAGCCGGCGGAGGAGAAACCGTCACGTCATTTGACCGCCTCATGCCCCAGCGGAAAGGCTTCTCCCCCATGCACCCTGGCTCTCGACCTCTGCGCATCGCGCTGCTCGCCTATCGCGGCAAGCCCCACGTTGGCGGGCAGGGCGTGTACATCCGCCATCTGGCCAAGGCATTGGTGGAGCTGGGTCACCATGTCGAGGTCCTCGGCGGGCAGCCCTATCCGGTGCTCGACGAGCGGGTTCCGCTGGTCGAGCTGCCCAGCCTCGACATCTACAACGACGCCTTTCCCATGCGCAAGCCCCGCATCTGGGAGCTCAACGACTGGACCGACGTGCTCGAGAACGTGTCGTTCTGGACGGGCAACTTCTCGGAGCCGATGGCCTTCAGCTGGCGGGCCTATCGACACCTGGCGGCTCGGCCGGGGGACTTCGACGTCGTGCACGACAACCAGACGCTCGGCTGGGGCCTGTTGGCCATTCAGAACCGTCTCGATCTGCCGGTGTTGAGCACGATCCATCACCCGATCACCGTCGACCGCCGACTCGAGATCGAACACGCTCCCAACAAGTGGAAGGAGTTCGGCAAGCGCCGCTGGTACGCGTTCACCAAGATGCAGACCCAGGTCGCCAAGCGGATGAATCGGGTGATGTGCGTGTCCGAGAACTCCAAGCTCGACATCAGCCGCGACCACGAGGTGCCCCTCGACCGCATCCATGTCGTGCCGGTCGGTGTCGATCCCGAGTTGTTCCGTCCCGTCCCGGGCGTACAACGGATCCCTGGTCGCCTGGTGACCACGGCGAGCGCCGATGTGGCCATGAAGGGACTCACCTTCCTGCTCGATGCGGTGGCCAAGCTTCGTACCGAGCGCCACGTCGAGCTCACCATCATCGGCCGGCCCAAGGAAGGGGCCAGCCTCGACAAGCTGCGGACCCTCGGCCTCGAGGACTGCGTCGAGTGGGTCAGCGGCGTACCCGATGAACGCATCGTGGAGCTGTACTCCGAGGCCGAACTGGCCATCGTCCCGTCTTTGTACGAAGGGTTCTCGCTGCCGGCCATCGAGGCCATGTGCTCGGGCGTACCGCTCGTAACCACCACCGGCGGTGCCCTGCCCGAGGTCACCGGAACCCACAACGAGACGTGCTTCCAGGTGCCCCCGGGTGACGCCGATGCCCTGGCTCGCCAGATCGGCCAGGCCCTCGACCACCCCGAGGTCAGTGCCCGCGTGGGTGAGGCCGGCCGTCAACGCGTCATCGACAACTGGAGCTGGCACCACACCGCCGTCGCCACCGTCGAGCAATACCGTCAGCTGCTCGAAGACCACCGGCCGCGCTGATGCTCACCGTCGACTACGACCGGCTCGGTCTGCGCGCCGGCGAACTGCTGCTGGACCTCGGCTGCGGGTTCGGTCGGCATGCCTACGAGGCCGTCCGGCGCGGCGCCGACGTCATCGCCTGTGACATGGCCCACCCCGAACTGGTGGAGATCGCCAAGATCGTCCAGGTGATGCGCAACGACGGCGAGGTGCCCGACGGCACCGTGTGCGTCTCCACCAACGGCGACGCCACCCGGCTGCCCTTCGCCGACCGGCAGTTCGACCACATCATCGCGTCGGAGGTGATGGAACACGTTCCCGACGACACCGCGGCCTATGCCGAGTTGGCCCGGGTACTGCGCCCAGGCGGCACCATCGCCGTCACCATCCCCTCATGGCTGCCCGAGAAGATCTGCTGGGCACTGAGTGACGACTACCACGCCCCCGCCGTCGAGGGGGGTCACGTCCGCATCTACACCGAGCGGCAGGTTCGCCGGAAGTTCCGCGAGGCGGGCCTCACGCCGACCGGCGCCAGCCACGCTCACGCGCTCCACTCACCGTATTGGTGGCTACGATGCGCCGTTGGCCCCAACCAGGCGGTCGAGCAGAACCGCCTGGTGTCGGCCTACAACCGATTGCTGACCTGGGAGATCACCGAGAACCCGATGATCACCCGGGTGGCCGACAAGCTGCTCAACCCGCTGATCGGCAAGAGCCTGGTGGTGTACGCGACCAAAGCGATCGCGGCCGCCGCCCCCATACCCACGGAGTCATCGAATGTCGCTGCCTGACGTACCCGGCGTGCTCACCTCCGACGCGCTGCGGCTGACCGGCGAGGGCATCGCCGAGTGGCAGCTGCCCAGCGGCATGGTGCCGTGGTTCCCCGGCGGCCACGCCGATCCCTGGAACCACATCGAGGCGGCCATGGCCATGGACCTGGTCGGTCTGACCGCCGAGGCCGAAGCGGCCTACCAGTGGCTGGTCGACAGCCAACGGCCCGATGGTTCGTGGCACCAGTACTACCTGGCCGATCGCGTCGAGCAGGAGAAGCTCGACGCCAACGTGGTGGCCTACATCGCCACGGGGGTGTGGCACCACTACCTGCTCACCAAGGACGAGGGCTTCGTCGAGGCCATGTGGCCGGTCGTCGAGAAGGCCATCGGGTTCGTCCTCGACCTCCAACAGCCCCGTGGCGAGATCCTGTGGGCCCGCCACACCGACGGCACCCCGTGGTCGTTCGCCCTGCTCACCGGATCGTCCAGCATCTGTCACAGCTTGCGTTGCGCCGTCGCCGTGGCCGAGCACCTGGGCCACGAGCGACCGGACTGGGAGCTCTCCCTCGGTCGGCTGGCCGAGGTGATCCGGACTCGCCCCGACGACGCCTTCGCCCCCAAGCACCGCTGGGCCATGGACTGGTACTACCCGGTGCTGAGTGGTGCGCTCATCGGTGCCGCGGCCCGCGAACACCTCGACGACCGACGCGACACCTTCGTCATGGACGGCAAGGGCGTGCGTTGCGTCAGCGATCGGCCGTGGATCACCGCCGCCGAGACCTGCGAGTGCATGATGGCGTACCTCCTGGTGGGCGAGCACGACTTCGCCGCCGATCTGTTCCGCTGGGTCCAGAACCTCCGCGACGACGACGGTCGGTACTTCACCGGCATCGTGTACCCCCAGCTGTCCCATTTCCCGGCCGGAGAGCGATCCACCTACACCGCCTCGGCCATCATCCTCGGGGCCGACGCCCTCAGCCGCACCAGCGCGGCCTCCGGCCTGTTCGTCGATCACGATCTGCTGCCTCCCATCATCGAGGTCAGCGACGACGTGCGCGATCCCAGTCTCGACTGATCCGGCCCCCGGCAACGGCGGCGGAGCCGGGTCAGATGCCGGGCCCGGTGCGACGGAGGACCCGCAGCGACCCCACCGCTTCGATCTCCTCGAAGGCGCCCGATTCCCGGGCCCGGGTGTAGATCTCGAAGGGAGGCCGTCCACCGTCGGCCGGGTCGGCGAAGACGTCGTGGATGCACAACGTCCCGTGGAGGACCACCAAGCGGGCCCAGCTCTCGTAGTCACGATGGGCCGGCTCGTGGCCGTGACCCCCGTCGATGAACAGCAACGCCAGCTCGGTGGACCACGCCCCGGCAACGGTGGGCGAGTCCCCCACCA
>JAOUEE010000107.1 GCA_029858875.1 Acidimicrobiia bacterium | reverse complement strand
ACCCGGGCGCTCGGCGTGGCCGATCCGGTCGACATCGACACCTGGGAGCTTCCACTGGTGGCCGGTGAACGATTCGTACTGTGCAGCGACGGTCTGTTCAACGAAGTCACCGACAACCAGATCGAGGGCGTGCTGCGGCGGCTGGACGACCCCGACGAAGCCGCGGCCGAGCTGGTGCGGCTGGCCAACGACGGCGGCGGTCGCGACAACATCACCGTCCTGATCGTCGACGTGGTCGAGGCCGGGTCGACGCCGACGGTCATCGGTACCGGTGCGGTCGACAACGCCGCCGATCCCGTCGGGTTCTCGACCGGCCCCACCGACGTGGACCCCGCCGGGGTCGGGGCGGGCGACGCCTCGCTCGATCGCACGCCGCCCCCCGTCGTCGAGCGGCGTCCACCGTTCTTCACGTGGCGTACCGCCGCTTTCGGGTTGGCCATCGTCGCGGTGATGGTGGCGGCGGTGTGGGCCGTCGGCCTGTTCGCCCGAGGGACGTACTACGTCGGCGTCGACGACAGCGAGCAGGTGGTCATCTACCGAGGACGTCCCGGCGGTGTCCTGTGGTTCGACCCCACGGTCGAAGAGGCCACCGTGATCGGGCTCGATGACCTGCCCGAGGCCCGCCGGGCCGAACTGGTCGACGGCGTCGACCACGACTCGCTCGACTCGGCCCGCGCCTACGTGGCCAACCTGCTCGACGAGATCGACGCCCGAGAATCCGGGCCGTCCGCGACCAGCCCGTCCACCACCGACTCCCGTTCCCCGGCCCGGCCGACCACCACGACCGATCCCTCACCGCCGGGCCGGCCCTCGACCACGGTCGGGACTCGGGGCGGGCCCACCGCCACCAGCACCCCGTGACACGACCGGGCACCGACGCCATGGCGCGGATCCGGCGCAACGCCGAGCTGGGCCTGATCCTGCTGGGCTCGGTGATCGTCGTGGGCGCCTACGTGCTGGCCAGCCTGGGTCAGAACGCCTCCATCCCCGTCGACCTGGGGCCCTTCCTCGCCGCCGAGCTGGGTCTGATCCTGTTCGCCCACATCGCCACCCGCCGGCTGGCCCCGTCGGCCGACGGCATCCTGTTGCCCCTGGCCGTGCTGCTCAACGGCATCGGGTACGTGTTCATCGCCCGCCTGGCCGGTGAGCGGTCGGTTCCCAGCGATCTCCCTGGTCTCCAGGCCACCTGGTTCGCCCTGGGCATGGCGGCCTACGTCGGCACCCTGCTGGTCATCCGACGCATCCGGGTGCTCGACCAGTACCGCTACACCGTGGGGCTCATCGGACTGGCCCTGCTCTTCCTGCCTCTCGTGCCGGGCGTGGGACGCACCATCAACGGGGCGAAGATCTGGATCAGCCTGGGTCCCATCAACCTCCAGCCGGGCGAGTTCGCCAAGCTGGCCCTGGCCGTGTTCTTCGCCTCGTATCTGGTGGACAAGCGCGAGTTGCTGCGCATGGCCACCTATCGCCTCGGTCCGTTGTGGCTTCCCGAGCCCAAACACTTCTTTCCCATCCTCGTGGCGTGGGCCGGCTCGGTGGTGGTCATGGTCTCCGAACGCGACCTGGGTTCGTCGTTGTTGTACTTCGCGCTCTTCGTGGTGTTGCTGTGGATCGCCACCGAGCGCGTCGCCTACCTGGTGGTGGGTGTCGGGCTGTTCGCCGTGGGTGCCTTCGCCGCGTGGCGGTTCTTCGATCACGTCCAGCAGCGGGTCGACATCTGGCTCGACCCGTGGGCCGATCCCCTCGACGAGGGTTTCCAGATCGTCGAGGCGCAGTACGCGCTGGCCGAGGGCGGTCTCACCGGGACGGGTATCGGGTTGGGTGATCCGGCCCGCATTCCGGTGGTCGAGAACGACTTCATCTTCGCCGCCATCGGCGAGGAGATGGGCCTGCTGGGCTCGACGGCGATCATCGTCTCGTACCTGCTGTTCGTGGGCACCGGGTTGCGGATCGCGCTGCGGGCCGTCGACCCCATCGCCAAGCTGCTGGCGGTGGGACTCACCACCATCATCGGGTTGCAGGCCTTCATCATCATCGGGGGCGTGATCCGGGTGGTGCCCCTCACCGGGATCACCCTGCCCTACGTGTCCTACGGTGGTTCCTCGCTGCTGGCCAACTACGTGCTGCTGGCCTTGTTGATCCGGATCTCCGACGAGTCGGCCCAGCGGGGTCGCATCGATGCCGATGCCGCCGGGGTCGTCGGGTCGACGGCGCCGTGAACCGCCAGATCGCCCGCCTGGGCGTGGGGTTCCTGGTGCTGTACACGCTGTTGTTCGTCCAGCTCAATCGGGTGCAGGTCTTCCAGGCCGAGGAGCTGCGGGAGGACGTCGGCAACAGCCGGTCGGTGGTGCGCGAGTTCGGCCAGCGCCGGGGATCGATCTCCACCGCCGACGGCGTGGTCGTCGCCGAGTCGATCGAGGTCGACGACGCCGACTTCGAGCGGCAACGGGTGTACCCCCACGGCGAGCTGTACGCCCACCTCACCGGCCATTACTCCTTCAACGTGGGGGCCACGGGGCTGGAGCGCTCCTATGACGACCAACTGGCCGGCACCGCGTTCGAGCAGGAGTTCTCCAGCCTGGGCGACCTGTTCCTCGATCGCGACACCACGGCTGATCTCACGCTCACCGTCCGCGACGACGTGCAGCAGGCAGCCCGCGATGCACTCGGCCAACGGAAGGGCTCGGTGGTGGTGCTCGATCCTCGCAGCGGCGCGGTGCTGGCGGCCTACAGCTGGCCCAGCTACGACCCCAATCCGGTGTCGGGTCTCGATCCCCAGGCCTCCAACGAAGAGTGGGATCGGCTGGTGTCCGACCCGGCCAATCCGGTGCTGGAGCGTTGGCACCGCGAGCTGTTCTTCCCCGGCTCCACGTTCAAGGTGGTCACGGCATCGGCCGCCCTCGAGTCCGGCTCGGCCACCCTCGCCGAGCCGTCGTTCCCGTCGGTCACCTCGTACACACCGCCGCTGACCAACGTGCCCATCTCCAACTTCGGCGGCTCGTCGTGCGGGGGTCCGCTGCTCGACATGCTGCGCCAGTCCTGCAACACCGCCTTCGCCAAGCTGGCGGCCGAGCACGTCGGTCCCGGGCCGATGGTCGAACGGGCCGAGGCGTTCGGATTCAACAGCGTTCCCCCCATCGACCTGCCCGCCACCGTGGCGTCGGTGTTCCCCACCGACTACGGCGCGCCGCTCGAGACGATCGACTCGTTCTACGGCCTGCCCCCGGCCACCACCCCCGACGGCCAGCCGGTGCCCGATGAGGACCTGGTGTTCTTGTACGAGGACACACCGGCGCTGGCCCGCTCGGCCATCGGTCAGCTCGACGTGAAGTCGACCCCGCTCCAAATGGCCCTGGTGGCCGCCGCCGTCGCCAACGAGGGCCTCATCGAGAACCCGCACGTGGTGGGTGAGATCCGCGATCGTGACGCCCAGATCATCGGCGGCGGACCCACCGGGCTGTGGCGCCAGGCCATGTCACCCTCGACGGCGGCTCAGATGCGTGAGGCGATGCTGGCCGTCGTCGCCGGGGGGACCGCCACCCGGCTGGCCGTTCCCGGATTCGAGGTCGGCGGCAAGACGGGTACGGCCCAACTCGGACGCGAGGTCGAGGCCACCCACGCCTGGATCATCGGCTTCGGTGGCCCACCCGATGAGGAGCCCACGGTGGCCATCGCCGTCATCATCGAGGCCGACGAGGCCGTCGGTCAACAGACCGGCGGTAGCGCCGCTGCGCCGGTGGCCCAGCAGGTGTTGGCCGCCGCTCTGGCCCCACCCCCGGTCCCGGAGTGAACCCGGGCTGAGGTGCCGGGGGACTCGCGTTCGGCGTTTGTAGACTCGGCAGCCATGTCCGATTCGGGTCCTACCGTCTTCAGCGGTCGGTACGAGCTCCATCGTCAGCTGGCCCGTGGCGGCATGGCCGACGTCTACCTCGCGCGCGACCAGCTGCTCGATCGGCCGGTCGCCGTCAAGGTCCTGTTCTCGTCGTTCGCCACCGACGACGCCTTCGTGGAACGGTTCCGTCGTGAGGCCCAGGCCGCGGCCAACCTGAGTCACCCCAACATCGTCAACATCTACGACTGGGGCGAGGAGGCCGACACCTACTTCATCGTGATGGAGTACGTCGAGGGTCGCTCGTTGGCCGAGATCCTCTCCACCGAAGGGGCGCTGCACCCCGATCGGGCGGCCGAGATCGCCATCGACGTGAGCGCGGCGCTCAGTGCGGCCCACCGCAACGGTCTGGTCCACCGCGACATCAAGCCCGGCAACGTGCTGGTGTCACCCACCGGCCAGGTCAAGGTGGCCGACTTCGGCATCGCCACGGCCATCGCCGGGGTGCAGGAGGAGCGCACCGAGTCCGATCTCACCCAAGCGGGCATGGTGATGGGAACGGCCACCTACTTCTCGCCCGAGCAGGCGCAGGGCCAAGGTGTCGATCCCCGCAGCGACGTCTACTCGCTGGGTGTGGTCCTCTACGAGATGTTGGTCGGAGCGCCACCCTTCCGGGGCGACAACCCCATGGCGGTGGCCTACAAGCACGTCACCGAACCGGTGCCCGGCATCGGCGCGCAGGGCATCAGCGTGGCCCAGTCGCTCGAAGCCATCACGATGAAGGCGCTGGCCAAGCGTCCGCAGAACCGCTATCCGTCGGCCGAGGATCTGGGCAACGATCTGCGCCGCTACCGCGAGGGTCAGCACTCGCTGCCCGCCGCGGCGGCCGCCGCGGCCGCCGCCGGAGCCGTTGCGGCCGGAGCCGCGGCGGGGACATCGCCCGATGCCACCGCCGCTCTTCCCGCGGTCGGTCCCGATGCCACCACCGCCATGCCCGCCACACCGGCTCCGTCGCCCGGAGCCACCACCGTGTTGGCCGGTACGGGGGCGGTTCCCAGCGGTGCCCGTTCCAGCGAGGTGCGCCGCAACGTCATCTTCTTCAGCGTCCTCATCCTGTTGCTCATCGCCCTCGGCTTCCTCGTGGTCGCCTTCGTCAACTCGTTGGGCGTGGGTGACGGGGGTGAGCCCGGACCGGGCACGGTCGAGGTGCCCGACGTCATCGGCGCCACGCTCGAGGAAGCCAAGGTCGAGCTCGAGCTGCGCGGCCTGAAGGTCGGTGAGGTGGTGTTCGAGTTCAACGAGGAGGTCGAGGCCGACACCGTCTTCGCCCAGGATCCCTCCGACGGGGCCATCGTCGACGAGGACACCGAGGTCGACCTCACGGTCAGTACCACCGACGAGATCAAGCAGGTGCCGAACCTCATCGGTCTCACCCGTGAAGCCGCCGAGGAGCAGCTCAAGACCCAGGGCTTCAACTTCACGGTCGAGGAGAGCCTCACCAACGATGTGCCGGCCAACCAGGTCTACGACCAGGACCCACCGCCCAACACCGAGCAGGAGACGAGCGAGCCGGTCACCATCTTCGTTTCGCTCGGCCTCGAGCCCCGGGCGGTCCCCGATGTCACCAAGAAGACGCAGGAGGAGGCACTCCGGATCCTCACCGAGGCCGGCTTCATCAGCGTGAGCGTGGCCCCCGAGCCGTCCAGCTCCGTGGCGGTCGACCTGGTCACCCGCACCGATCCGGGCACCGGCGATGTGGTCGACCCCGGCCTGCCGCTCACGGTGTTCATCTCCACCGGTCAACCGGTGAATGCGGTGCCGAATGTGCAGGGCCTGCTGGCCGATGCGGCCATCCAGACCATCACCAGCGCCGGCTTCTCACCCAATCCGGTGTTCGAGCCGTTGCCCGCCGGTGATCCCAACATCGGGGTGGTCATCTCGCAGACACCGGCGCCCGACACCACACTGGCCCTGGGCTCGCAGGTCACGCTGGTGGTGGGCAGCCCGCAGGCACCCAGTACGTCCAGCCCGCCGCCCACCGGCCCGCCGCCCACCGACCCGCCGCCGACCGATCCACCACCAACGGATCCGCCGCCCAACCCTGGCTGAGGTCGGGCGGGCGGCTAAGCGGCCCGGTCGAGGAACGTCTTCAGCAGGCGGTGACCGGCCACGGTGAGGATGGACTCGGGGTGGAACTGCACCCCTTCCACGTCGAGCGTGCGGTGGCGTAGGCCCATCACGGTGCCGTCATCGGTGTGGGCGGTGATCTCCAGCGCGTCGGGCACCGACTCGGGGGCGATCACCAGCGAGTGGTAGCGGGTGGCTTCGAGTGGGTTGGGCAGACCCCGGAACACCCCGGCGCCTTCGTGGCGGATGGGGGAGGTCTTGCCGTGCATCACCTGGGCGGCGCGTACCACCCGGGCGCCGTAGACCTGACCGATGCACTGATGGCCGAGGCACACGCCCAGCACCGGAATCCGTCCCGCGAAGTGGGTGATGAGGTCATTGGAGATGCCCGCCTCCTCGGGACGACCCGGCCCGGGACTGATGAGCACCGCGTCGGGCTCGAGCTCCTCGGCCTCGGCGACGGTGAGGGCATCGTGGCGGTGCACGATCGGCTCGGCTCCGAGCTCGCCCAGGTACTGGACGAGGTTGTAGACGAACGAGTCGTAGTTGTCGACGACGAGGACGCGGGGCACGGGGGAACGGTACCGAGGCGGCGCAGTGCCGGCTATCGGTATTGGGTGGAGGTGATGATGCCGCCGAGGATGGCGCCCAGACCGCCGAGCAACCACCAGTTGCTCGGAGCCGACGGGAGGAGCCCCGTGTAGTTGAGGAAGATGATGATCATGCCCACCGCGAAGAGCGTGAACATCAACACCGGTACCCACATGGGGCTGGGGCCCATGGCCTTGGCCGTGGACACCGGCCCGGTTGCCGCGCCGCGATAGTCGTCGGGTCGTGTGCCTTTCGGGGTCACCCGACCGCCCTGCACCTTCCGCTTCGTTGGCTTGGCCATGGCCTCAGAGACTACCGGCCCCACCGTCCGTCGCCGATAACGGGCGCCGACCCCGTCGCCGGTTCACTCGATGGGGGCGACGAGGTCCATGTCCTCGAGGCAGTGGCGGGGAGGGGGCGGCATCTGCTCGGTCGCGGCCGTCATTCTGACCTCGGTGCCACAGATCGAGCACCGGTACTGGATCTTCACCTTGCGCAGCTCGCCGGGAGGTGGCGGTTCGGGCACGGGTTGGGCCAGGCCCCGCAGCATGGCCAGTCCGATCTTCATGATGATCAGGAAGGCCATGACGGCGATCACGATGTTGACCACATTGCCCATCTCGCAGCCCAGGCTACTTGGCGTGGTCCTCGGCGGGACCGGGTCGGTCAGGTGGCGAACGGTGCCACGATGGTGGCTGTGGCGCTGCCGTCGTCGCTCTCGTCGAGCAGGGCGGCCATCCCCGGTCGAGCGCCGGTGTGGGCTGTCCAGCCCACGATCTCGGCCAGCATCCCGATGCCGATGGCGCCGAGCGGACGACCGCGGCCCAGCCCGCCGCCGGTTCGGTTGTGGCCGGCGTCGTCGAGCTCCAGCACGCGTGCCAGGTGGAGGGCCGCGGCTGCGTGGGGGGCATCGAGCTCCACCAGCTCGATACGATCGCGATGGAGCCCGACCTGGCCGAGGGCCCGGTCGAGCGCCGCTGGGGCGGCGCCGAACATGGTGACGGGGTCGACCGCGGCCTCGGCCGTGGCGACGATGGAGGCCACCGGCCGTCGATCGTGGGAACGCACCCACCCGTCCGATGCCAGCACGGCGACCGCGGCGCCGTCGGCGGCCGGAGCGATGTTGGTGGCGGCCACCGTGCCCTCGCCGTCGTGGAGTGGTGACGGACACTCGGGGGGAACCGGCGCTGCCTCGTCCTCGGCCAGGACCCGCACCTCGGCCCGGGGCCGGTCGCGGTCGTTGCACCTGGTCGGCGTCACCACCAACCAGGGGGGATGATCGACGGTGCCGGCCAGGCGCCGACAGCGGGCCGCCTCTCGGTCCTGGGTCTCACGACCGAGCGCGTCGGCTGCGGCCAGGCGATCACCGGCCACGCCGGTGGGGACGAGTCCTCCAGCGCCCTCGTAGCGGCGGGCCGGCGCCGACCCCCAGACGGCGCCGTACTGCCGGTTGAGCGCCGGCGCGCCCGGAGGGACGAGGCTCATCACCTCGACGCCGGCGGCCACGACCAGCTCGGCGGTACCGGCGCTCACGGCCTGGGCCGCCAGCTGGAGAGCCCGGTGCGATGATCCGGCCCCCCGTTCGATGGTGGTGGCGGGTATGTGCTCGGGCCAGTCGGCGGCCAGAAGGGCTGCCCGCCCCAGGTTGGCCGACTGGGCACCCACCGGATGGGCGCAGCCGACCAGCACGTGGGTCACCTCGGTGGTCGAGATGTCGACGTCATCGACCGTGATGGCCATGGCGTGGGCCAGCAGATCGACCGGGTGCCAGCCCGACAACAACCCGTGCACCGGGGCGAACGGGGTGCGCCGGGCAGTCAGGACATGCGCCATGTGCGGGGAGGTCGGCATGGGCCGAGTCTTCGGTCCACTCGGCCGACGGTCAAGGCGGGGCTCTAGCCGGTCGGCGGGTCGATCGGTACCCTGGGCCGTCGTTCACCACCCAAGGAGACCCCGTGGCCAACCCTGTCGACCAGGAGATCCGCGAGCTCGTCGCCGGCCAGACCGTGCCCACCGAGTTCCTGAAGACCGTCGCCGCCCGAGGGGATGCGCCCGCCCTCAACTGGAGGAACGACGACGGCGGTTGGGGTACCTGGACATTCGCCGAGTACGCCCAGAAGGTGGCTCAGGTGGCGGCCGGGCTCGACGCCCAGGGTGTGGAGGCCGGTGACCGGGTGGTGCTGATGATGCGCAACATCCCGCAGTTCCATCTGCTCGACATGGCCTGCTACTTCCTCGGTGCCACCCCGGTCTCCATCTACAACTCCTCCTCGGTCGATCAGATCGCCTATCTGGCTGGGCACTGTCAGGCCAAGCTGGCGGTGGCCGAGGACAACTCGTTCCTGGCCCGTTTCCGCCCCGCTCGGGCCAAGCTGCCCGACCTCGAGTTCCTGGGTGCCGTCGATGGTGACGGTGACTTCGACCTCGACGAGCTCATGGACAACGGCGAGCTCGACCTCGTCGCGGCGGCGTCCAAGGCTGCGCCCGACGACCTCGCCACCGTCATCTACACGTCGGGCACCACGGGCCCACCCAAGGGCGTGCAGATCAGCCACTTCAACATCTGCTGGACGGTCGAGTCCCTGCGGCGCTGCACCGACCGCCAGGTCGAGGGCATGCGGGCCATCTCCTACCTGCCCATGGCCCACATCGCCGAACGGATGGCCACGCACTATCAGGGCGCGTTCCTCGGACTCAACACGTTCTGCCTCCCGGATCTGGCCGACCTGGCTGCCACCATGCGCGAGGTCAAGCCCAACTACCTGTTCGGCGTGCCCCGCGTGTGGGAGAAGTTCCATGCCGGCGTCGATGCCGCCCTCTCCGCCGATGCCGAGAAGAAGGCCGGCTTCGATCAGGCCGTCGCCGCGGCGTCCGACATCGTGTTCGACCTGGTGTGGGATCGTGCCACCGACGAGCAGCGGGCCACCTATCAGGCGCTCGACAGCCAGGTGTTCTCGGGGGTCCGCGCCCTGCTCGGCATGGACGAGATGCAGATCGCCGTCACCGGTGCCGCGCCCATCCCCCCCGAGCTGCTCACCTGGTACCGGGCCATCGGCGTCCCACTCTCGGAGATCTACGGCATGTCCGAGAACTCCGGTCCCATGACCTGGACCCCCGATCGCATCAAGCCGGGCACGGTGGGACCGGCCTGTCCCGGTGTCGAGGTGACGCTGGCCGATGACGGCGAGATCATCTGCCGGGGTGGCAACGTGACCAGCGGCTACCTGAACGATCCCGAGAAGACCGCCGAAGCCCTCGACGCCGAGGGGTGGCTGCACACGGGCGACATCGGTGAGATCGACGACGACGGTTACGTCCGCATCGTCGATCGCAAGAAGGAGCTCATCATCACCGCCGGGGGCAAGAACATCAGCCCGGCCAACCTCGAGGCCAAACTGAAGCAGATCCCCCTGGTCGGCCAGGCGTGTGCCATCGGCGACCAGCGCCCCTTCGTGTCCGCCCTGGTGGTGCTCGATCCCGACCAGGCCCGGGCGTGGTGCGAAGCCAACGGCGTGGAGTTCACGTCACTCGCTGTACTGGCCGACAACACCCAGGTGATCGAGATCGTCAACCAGGGCCTCGAGGACGTGATGGCCGGCTTCAACAACGCCGAGCGGGTGAAGAAGGTGACGATCCTCCACGAGGAGTGGCTGCCCGACAGCGAGGAACTGACCCCCACGTCCAAGCTCAAGCGGAGAGGCATCCACGCCCGCTACGCCGACGAGATCGAGGCCTTGTACGCGCCGTGAGCAGGCGTCAGTCCGCCGGTTTCTCGGGTCGCCAGAACACCACCAACAGCAGTACCGCGCCCCCGACTCCGGCGACGGCGGCGATGACACCGCCACTCCATCCGGCCAGATCCATCAGATCGAAGGCGTTGTCGAGCGACCACTCGCCCGGCCCGAGGAGCGCGGCCACGAACCCGAAGGCGATCAGCGACAGCACGTATTCGTAGCCCTCACCGGGGCGGAAGATGAAGAAGCCGTTGGTGATGTGGTTGGTGATGAGCGCCACCACCATCACGCCGATGACGCCGGCCGCGGCCAGGGGCGTGAGCAGGCCCAGCACCAGCATGGCGCCGGCGGCCACCTCGGTGACGCTGGCCAGCCAGGCGTGCAGGATGCCCGGCTTCATCCCGAGGCTGGCGAACCATCCGGCGGTGCCCTCGATCTTGCCCCCGCCGATGATGTGGTTGATGCCGTGGGCCAGCATGATCACGCCCAGCATCACCCGCAGGATCAGCAGCGCAGCGTTGATGGAGTCGAGGTTGGCCTCGATGGGCATGGACATCCCCCTGGTCGGGTGCGTTGTGACCGTAGTGCGTCAATACTGCTGCGGTGAGCCTGCGTGACGCCAGAATCCTGGTCTCCGGTCCGGCCGGCCAGATCGCGCTGCCCCTGGTTCGGTCACTGGTGGCCGACAACGACGTGTGGGGGATCGCCCGTTTCTCGTCGCCGGACGACCGCCGGCAGGTCGAGGCACTGGGGGTCAACACGCGCGCCGTCGATCTGGGCGAGGGCGAGCTGGGCGACCTGCCCGACGACTTCACCCACGTACTGCACCTGGCAGTGGCGCAGGGTCCCGGGCGTGACACCGAACACGCGCTGCGGGTGAACGCCGAGGGCACCGGCCTGTTGATGCAGCACTGTCGGCGAGCGCAGGCCTTCCTGGTGATGTCCACCTTCTCGGTGTACGAGCCCCACCCCGACC
>JAOUEE010000446.1 GCA_029858875.1 Acidimicrobiia bacterium | reverse complement strand
GAGCCTTCGTGACGTCGCCCGACTCCAGCAGCGTGAACGCGCCCTCGAAAGCGTCGTAGGTCTCCTGGCTGTTGGCTTGCACCGTGCCTTCGATCGGCTGCCACAAGGGCTCAATGCCCTCCGAGAGGGTCTTCCCCTGCGCTGCTGGGGCTGCCGCAATGTCCGCGGCTAGTGCGTTGATCGCGTTCATGCCCTCAGCCACCGCGGCGTCCGTCGTCCGAAGATCCTCCGGTGTGGTGCCCGTCGGTGATGCGCTGGCAGTGTCGACCGGCGGGGATGACGCCGCCGGAGTATCACTGCTGCACCCCGCAAGAGCCACCGCGGCCAATGCCGCTACAAGTCCGGACAGTGCTCTTGAGTTTCGCATTGCGCTCCTTGGGTCAGTCAGTAGCTAAGGCCTACCGACGTCTGGTCGATGCTGTGACGTCCTTGCCGGCAGCGACCCAAGTGCTTTGTGTCCAGTCGACCAACCGAGCGACCACGACTCCTGGCGCTCCTGGATCTACTGCTCATCGCGCACTCCCAGTTGTCCGATCTCCCGAACGCCGCGGGCTTCCGGCGAGCGCTCCGAGACCGGTGCTTCGGGTCCCTACAGCAACCAGTGTCGTTTGCTGCAGGGTGACGATGCATCGGTGGAACCCGCAGACGCAGTAGGTGTTATTACCTACCGGGCGTCGCGGCTAGTCGTGTTGGGGAAGAGTGACCGTCAGGGCAATTCTTGTGCCCGCTCCGGGCCCACTCGTGGTCACCAACATCCCCTTCAGAAGCTTCGTCCTCTCGTCCATCCCCCGCAGCCCCAGACCCGCTTCCCGCGGACCCCTCGCACCCTGAGTCTGGGGACTCAAACCAATCCCGTCGTCCTCGACCACGACCGTGAGTCTGTCGCTGCCGAAGTCGAGGCCCACCTCCACCTTGGTGGCCTCGGCGTGCCGTTCCGCGTTTCGGAGCGCCTCTTGTACCACCCTGAAGATCAGCAGCTCATCTCGTTCGCCGAGGCGCCGGCGATGCCCCGTGACCGACATGTCAACCGGGATGTCAGATCGCGCCCTCTGCTCTGACACGAGCCAGCCAATGGCATCGATCAGACCCAGATCGTCCAGCAGGGACGGGCGTAGGTCCTTGCAGTACCTGCGGACGCTGCCGATTGTGGCGGCGAGTATCTCCTCGACGCCGAGCAGGCGCCTGCGCGCATCGTCGGAGGCCGCAGTTGGGCCGATCGCGTCCAACTGGGCCTTGGCGACGGCCAGGGACTGCAGCACGTCGTCGTGGAGCTCACGGGAAAGACGCTTTCGTTCTGCCTCCTGAGCCTCTGTTGCCAGCTCGATGTACGTCTCAAGATTCACCTTGGCCTTCGCCAGGTCCGACAGCGCCTCGCGCGTGCTCGCATGGTCGAAGATGTTGTTGAGAGCCACGCTCAGCTGGTTCCCAACAGCATCGAGCACGCTGCACTCGTCACGCAGGATCGCGTCTTCGGGCTGTGTGACCCCCAGGGCACCGAGTGTGCGCTCCCCCGACTTGAGTGCGACGACAACCGTGTGAGCGTCCGCTCCCTCGGGTTGGTCCCGTTGCTCGAGCCCGGTGAGGCAGGCCGCGAGGGTGAGCTGCTCCTGAACCTGGTCGAGCTGCGTAGGGGTCGCCACCAGACTGGCGTCGACGACCGTTACGGCTGACGTGTGCGGCCTGGCCAGCGTCCGAATCCAGACCACTTGGCGCCTCCGGCTGTCCAGCGTCGCGCGCAGCGTTCCCTTCAGGACATGCTCCAAGTCCAGGGAAGCCGCGACAGCGGCCGCCGTCGCGTTCAGACGAGACAGCCGCAAGTTCGCCTGCTCGGCGGCACGAGTCGCCGCCGTCTCCCGGTCAACGCGGATGCCCACGATGACGCCGATCGCGATGACGATCCCGAACTGGATCAGAATTCCGATTCTGGTCGTCCAGTCGTGGGTGCTGATCTCAGGAAGTGACAGGACAAGTGCCCAGAGGGCAGTGGGAAGCGCTCCGCCGAGACCGAAGGCGAGTGCCGCGTACACGACGGGGATCAACAGCACCGAAATCGACAGTAGATAGAGATGGCCCTCGCCCCCGAGTACGCGGGCTTCCTCCAGTGCCAGGTGGCCGACGTTGATCAGGACGATCAGCACCTGAATGATCCAGAAGCGATGGTCGCGCACCGGGATGCGCGCGCGGCTCAACCGACTCCCTGACGCGGTCGCTCCGGAGTGGCCGTCTCCCGGACGTCCGGTGCTGGCTGTTTCAGGTGCCGTGGCAGTCGCCGTCTCAGTCGACATCGGCGAGCTGAATCCACTGATGGCGAACCGCTGTGGTGACCGCTTCCGTGCGTGAGGACACTCCCAACTTGTCGAAGATGTTGCGCATGTGGGCTTCCACAGTTCGAGTGCTCATGGACAGCTCCTTGGCGATCGTCTTGTTCGCTGCTCCACGGGCCGCGAGCTCGAGGACCTGCCGTTCGCGCTCGCTCAGTCGGGACGCCTCGGCCGGCGTCCCTGACAGGAGGGTGAGGACCTTGCGCGCAATGGATGGCGATAGTGCGGACTCACCACGGGCCACGCCGACGACGAATTCCCTCAACTCGGAGGCTTCGACGGTCTTGAGAAGGTAGCCGCTGGCTCCCGCATCAAGCGCTGCGTGCACGTACTGATCTTCGTCATGCACGGACAGGATGATGATGCTGACGTCTGGATAGTCGGCATGGATGAGTCGGGTGGCGTCAATCCCGTTCATGCCTGGCATGGAGATGTCAATGAGCA
>JAOUEE010000106.1 GCA_029858875.1 Acidimicrobiia bacterium | reverse complement strand
TCGGGGAGCCGAGGGTCGCACCATGATCGGCAGCCGGGCCGTGATTGTGGCCTCGCCCGACCCGAACGAGTCGGTGTCGCCGACGGCCACCGCCATCACCCGGTAACGGGTGAGACTGTCGGGCAGATCGACTTCGACGGTGAGGGTGCCATCGGCGCCCGTGCGCTCGTCGGGGGCGAACAGGGCCAGCGCGTCGAACTCCGTGCGGACGTCGATGGGGGTGGTGGGCGAGCCGCCCTGGGTCTGGTTGGCAGAGGGCGCCAGCTCGGCGGGTGCCGCCAGGTCGGCGATCGTGGTCGCCGCCTCGTCGAAGGAAGCTTCTCCGCCGCTGGTCGCGTCGTCGGTACCACCATCTCCCGACAACGCCTCGCTGACCTCCTGGAATCGGTCGACGCCGGTGAGCTCGATGCTGGCCCGGCCGTAGCGAGCGTCGATCCAGTCGGCGCCGCGTGGCAGATAGAAGGCCTCGTTGGGATCGGGCAGCTGGTAGCCCGACAGCGCCAACACGGCCTCATCCACCACGATCACCGCCACCTCGGCAGCGTCGACCGGCTCGCCCCGAGCGTCCACCACGCTCACGTCCACGGTGGTGGCGGCCCCGGGTTCCACCTCGGGCTGGGTGGGTGTGGCCGTCACCGTGAGACTGCGGGTGGTGGCGGGAACGGCCAGCTCGACTGCGCCGGTGGCGTAGGCCGGCCGGGGTGGGACGTCGGTGACGGGCTGGCCGTCGGCATCGATGCGATCGGTCTGGCCGACCAGGTCGATCTGTACCCGGACGCCCGGGATCAGGTCGTCGGTGATCGGGATCTCGACCACGGCCGAGCCGTCGGTGGCTTCGAACCTGGTGGTCGACACGAAGCCGTTGCGCATGATGTTGACCAGCCCGTCGGCGGGGCCGAAGGGCGACTGCACCAGGATCTCGGCCGTTTCGCCGGCCTCGTACTCGGCCTGGTCCGGTATGAGCGTGACCACCTCCTGTTGCACCCGGGCGTCGGGTCGGGCGGTTCCGCCGCTGACCCATCGGGTGAGCTCGCTGCGGTTGCGCCGGCCGGTGGTGTCGGTGACGGTGGCCGCCACTTCGTAGGTGCCGCCCTGGCCGGTGGCGAACGAGCACGACACCGCCTCGGCGGCCGAGGTCACCGAGCACGTCTCGGTGTCGACCGCCACCTCGCTCCACTCACCGTTCTGGTACCGCCACTCCAGGCGACTGGCCTCCATGGTCACCGTCCGTCCGGCCACCGCTTCACCGTCGAGGTCGGTGGCGATGGCGTCGATCAACAGCGGCTCACCCTGGCGGACGAAGGCCCGGGGGCTGCGGAGGCCCACGTACACGTCGGCCGGGTGGACCAGGACAGCGGCCGTCGACGACCAGGCCTGGCGGTTGACGTCGAACACGGTGGCCTGGGCGGTGACGCTGGTGGGCTGGCTCTCGCCGTCGCCGGTGAACGACATCTCCAGGTAGTGCGTGCCGTCGGGTCCCGTCCGACCCGTGAGCGTCTCCACCGCCACCGGCTCGCCGTCGGGGTAGGGGAAGTCGTAGTCCTCGACGGCGAACCCGGCCGAGTAGTCGTCGTAGCCGCCGTACGCCGACTCCCACCACGGTGTCCAGATGCCGAACGTGTAGTCGGGCCAGTTGGGCGGCGTGTACGAGGTGGTGTCGGTGGTGACCACCCATTCGACGTCGGCGTCGGGCAGCGGTCCGCCGGAGAAGTAGGTCGCGTCCACCGCAACGGTGGCCGGTTGGTCCACGAAGTAGGGCGCCGGAGACTCGGTGCGAGCGGTGACCTCGAACTCGGGCCGACGGAAGTCCTGGATCTCGAAGGAGTCGTAGTGCCACTCGGCGAACGACGAGTCGATGAGGCGCAGCCGGATCTCGGCCGGCCCCAGGTTGGCGCCCTCGGGCACGTCGATGGAGAAGTCGAATCCCCCGAGGGGGCTCAGGTCGAGCTCACCGGTGGCCAGCTCGTTGCCCTGCGGGTCCTGGATGCGGTATTCGGCTCTGGTCCCGGGCTCGACCAGGGCCAGCTGGGCGTCGCCGCTCAGGCGCAGGCCCCGGACCCATCCCTTGAAGTGGGCCGTCTCGCCCGGCTTGTACAGACCCCGATCGCTGAACAGGTGCCAGCTGGTCACGTCACGGGTGGTCTCGGCCGACCATCCTCCGGCCAGGATGGCGCTGTCGTTCTGATGGCGGGCCACCAACGGGCCGTCGTTCGGGCGGTTGGCGGCCGGCAGGGCGAGCTGGCCCAGTCCGTCGGCGTCCGTGCGCTGGGTCTGGTCCGTGCCGGTCAGCGTCACCTCCACATCGGCCTTCGGGGCACCGGTGGCAAGGTCGGTGGTCCACGCCACCAGGTCTTCGCGGTCGGCGAAGGCGTCGAGACCGATGTCGGTCCGCTGGATCCAGGTCATGGTCGGGCGGTTGGACCAGAAGTCGGGGTCGTTGCGGTCCAGGCGGGCCAGGTCACCGGTGGGTTCCACGATCACCACCACATGACCGGGGTCGTCGCCCAGGACATCGCCCAGCTCGAGGTCGGTCTGGGTCAGCTGGTCGAAGGGCTCGTCGAGGGCGACCTCCCTGTCGACCGTGGCCGGCCAGGGTGGCGTGGGGATGGTGGTCTGGAGTTCGCCCCGGTACCAGTCCTCGGCGTATTGGCGATACCGGAACCAGTCGGTCGGGTCCACCGAGAACAGCCGAACCCGCAGCGACTGGTGGTTCACCGACGTGACGGCGATGGAGGGCGAGTCGTCGAACGGGTCCAGGGTGATCAGCTCGCCGGCGAACGGGTCGAGGCGGGGACGGGCCTCGCCGAAGGTGAACTTCAGCTTCTCGTCGCCGGCCAGGGTCTGACCGTGGATGTCGGTCAGGCCGCCGTCGACGGTGACTTCGTAGGTGGTGTTGGCGGCGGTGGCGCCGGCCACGGTGAGCGTGTCGCCGGCGGCGAACACGAAGCTGGCGTCGAGGGCGGGCTCGATCGTCACCTGTGCCGGGTCGAAGGCGGCCTCGTCGAGGGGGTTGTTGAACTGGACGCGCAGCTGCTGCGACGGTTCGCAGGGCTCGGAGTCGGTGCAGTTCTGCTCCTCCACGCGCAGGGGGGCGAACGTGCGCAGGGTTCGTGACGGGGTGTCGTCGCTGGTGCGGGGACCCTCGGCTGACGGCGCGCCCGGACCGATCCGCGCCGTGATCTCGGTGTCGGCCGGCAGCGGGTCCACCGGTCGGAAGGCGATCCACCGATCGTCCAGGGCCCGGTCGACCGCCCGGGCCGCCTGCTCGTCGGCTTCGATCTCGTTGTCGGTGGCCAGTCGTACGTCCACCGGCTGGTCGCCCGCCTCCACCGTGATGGCCGAGAGCATGGCGTCGGGGTCGATGCGCTGGTCGAAGCTGGCCACGAAGACGGGTTCCAGCGGCAGCGAGTCGCCCTCGGGCTGGAAGGACCGGAGCTGCACGGTTGGCGTGGAGAACTCGAACCGGACCGCGTCGGCCAACTGGCCACCGGTGGTCGAGCTCGTTCCCGCGGGAATGTCGACGACGTACGACGTGGCCATCGGCAGCCGGTCGATCAGGTCGGACTGGTGCTCGAAGCGCAGCGTCTTGGTGCCGATCCACTCCCAGCGGCCAGGGAGGTCGGGGGTGACGGCGACGGGAACATCGGCCGCCTCGACCTGGTCGACGGTGCCCAGCTCGACCATCGGCTGGTTGAAGGTGACGCTGATGAACGGGGCCAGGTCGACATCGCCCTCGGGCTGGTACCGCAGGACCTCCAGCGGTCCTGACGGCACGGGCGGCGGTGGATCGTCGCCCTGGGCCGGGAAGGGTGCCTCGATGGTGTCGCCGTTGCGTGGCGGCCGCAGCGTCTCTGCCGGTCGGTTGAAGTCCTGCTGGTCGTCATCGGGTGTGTCCCACTCGGGGAGCCGGTCGAGGACCGCCGCCACTTCGTCGGGGTCCAGGGGTTGGCCGGCAACCACTGCGACGGGATCGGTCACCTGGGCATCCACCGGGGCGCCGGTCCGGAGCCGCACCGCCAGGGGGCCCGCCCCGAGGTCGGCCACCGATGTCGGCCCGCCGTCGGGTGGGGTGCTGGTGGGCGGTGACTCGCGGTCGGGGTCGTCACCACTGTCGGAGCACGCACCCGCCACGAGGGCGAGCACCAGCAGGGCGGCGCCCCACCGTGCGGCGCGGTGGCGGCTTCGAAACGTCGTCATTGGGTGGCCCCCGGGTGTCGGCTACAGGCTACGACGACCCGCCCTCCACCCCCGGTTCCCCACCTCCACCGAAATTGCGTGGGTCTGTGCGACTCAGCGCGACGAACTGACGCCAGATCCGTCAGGACGGGCTGGCTGGTCGGCGGTAGCCGGTGAAGCGACGCAGTCGCAAGCTGTTGGACACCACGAACAGCGACGACAGACCCATCGCCGCAGCGGCGATCATGGGCTGGAGCACCCCGAAGGCGGCCAGCGGGATGGCGGCCGCGTTGTAGGCGAAGGCCCAGAACAGGTTGCCCTTGATGGTGGCGAGGGTTCGGCGGGACAGGGCGATGGCATCGGCCACGGCGCGCAGATCACCGCTCACGATGGTGAGATCCGATGCCTGGATGGCCACATCGGTACCCGTGCCCACCGCGATACCGAGATCCGCCTGGGCCAGGGCCGGCGCATCGTTGATGCCGTCGCCCACCATGGCCACCCGATGTCCGGCGGCCTGCAGGTCCTGGACGTGCAGCACCTTGTCGGCGGGCAACAGGCTGGCCTGCACACGGTCCACCCCGACCGCGGCGCCCACGGTCTGGGCGGTTCGGGGGTTGTCGCCGGTGAGCATGGTCACCGTGAGTCCCTGCTGATGCAGCGCGTCGATGGCCTCGGCCGCGTGTTCCTTCACCCGGTCGGCGACCACCAGCACCACCTCGGCTCGGCCGTCGCGCCCGGCCAGCACCGCCGTGTGGCCAGCGGCCTCGGCCTGATCGGCCGCCGCGTCGATGGCGGGCGGCACCTCGGCGAAGAGCCGGCGGCGACCCACGGCCATCGACGTGCCGGAGACGGTGCCGGACACGCCGAGCCCGGGTCGGCTCTGGAACCCAGCCACCGGCGGACGGTCGGGATGGGCGGCGGCGATCGCCGCCGCGATCGGGTGCTCGGAGCGGGATTCGA
Organism: Acidimicrobiia bacterium; assembly: GCA_029858875.1. GTDB lineage: Bacteria > Actinomycetota > Acidimicrobiia > Acidimicrobiales > SHLQ01 > JAOUEE01. Next base: position 6,151 of record JAOUEE010000106.1, on the reverse strand, counting down.
GGGCCGCAGCCAGGGCCAAGACCTCGTCGCCGTCACCCGATGCGCTGATGGTGTCGACGAGGTGCATCCGGCCTTCGGTGAGGGTGCCGGTCTTGTCGACCACCATCACATCCACCGCCCGGGTGTCCTCCAGTACCTCACCGCCCTTGATGATGATGCCCAGCTGGGCACCCCGTCCGGTGCCCACCATGATCCCCAACGGCGTGGCCAGTCCCAGCGCGCATGGGCAGGAGATGATCAGTACCGCCACGGCCGCAGTGAAGGCCTCGCTGGCCGCGTGCCCGGTGACGAGCCAGGCCACCAGCGTGACCAGGGCGGCGCCGATGGCGAGGGGCACGAAGACCGTCGACACCCGGTCGGCCAGGCGCTGCACGTCGGCCCGGCTGCCCTGGGCCTCGTCGACCAGTCGGATGATCTGGGCCAGCGCGGTGTCGGATCCGACCTTCGTGGCCTCGACCACCAGCGACCCGTTGGTGTTGACCGTGGCACCGATCACCTCGTCGCCGATTCCGACGGCGACCGGCACCGGCTCGCCGGTGATCATCGAGGCATCGACCGCCGACGACCCGTCGACCACCGCGCCGTCCGTGGCGATCTTCTCGCCTGGGCGCACCAGGAAGCGGGTCCCCACGGTCAGCTCGGACAGAGGGATGTCTCGGCCGTCTTCCAGCCGGGCGGTGGGACTGCCCAGCTCGGCCAGGGCGCGGATGGCGTCGCCCGACCGTCGGGTGGCCCGCACCTCGAGCCACTTCCCCAAGAGGATGAGGGTGACGATCATGGCGGCGGTCTCGAAGTAGACGGGCTCGTCGACCCCGCTCACCAACACGATGGCCGACCACAGCCACGCCGACACCGATCCCATCGACACCAGCGTGTCCATGGTGGTGGCGCCGTGACGGAGGTTGACGAGGGTGCTGCGGTGGAAGGTCCAACCCGACCAGAACACGACCGGTGTGGTCAGAGCGGCCACCGCCCACCGCCAGCCATCGAAGTGGAGCGGGTGCACCATGGAGAGCACCATGACCACGAGGGCGAGGGGCACGGCGACGAACAGCCGTCGGCCCAACTCGCGTTCGCGAGCCCGATCGTCATGGCCGATGTCGGCGGCCACCACCGTGTACCCCAGGTCCTCGACCGTGGCTCGCAGGAGGTCCTCGTCGACGGCGTCGCGCAACAGCACCATGGCCCGGTGGGTGGCGAAGTTGACGTTGGCCTCGGCCACTCCGTCGAGCCGATCGAGACCGGCCTGGATGCGGCTGGCGCACCCGCCGCACGTCATTCCGTCGATGGTGAGGTCGACCCGACGGACATCGTCGGTGGACCCATGGGAGTCGATGGAGGTGGCCATGGGGTCCAGCCTAGACCTTCCAGCCGAGAGGAAGGTCAAGTCCCGCTTCCGGCGACGTCGATCCCGATCACCTGACACCGGTTGGGGTCGGTGCAGGCCTGGGGATCGAGGGCCCGGGCCCGCTGCGACAGCTCCACGAGCTGTCGCCGCGCCTGCACCAGTCGCTCGATCTGCTGGTCGAGCTCGCCCAGGTGGCGATCGAGGAGCGCACGCGTGTGCTGACAGGAGCTGGACCCCGCGTCCTTGAGCTCGAGCACCGACGCGATCTCGGTGAGGGAGAGGCCGGTGGACTGCGCATCGCGCACGAAGCGCAGTCGCTCGAGGGCCGCCTCGTCGTACACCCGGTAGCCGGCCGGTGTCCGCTCGGGCTCGGCCAGCAGCCCGATCGATTCGTAGTACCTGATGGTCTTGGTCGACACACCGACGTGGTCGGCGAGAGCTCCGATCTGCATGGCTCGAGTGTAGCGAGCAGTCTCCAGTCAGCTGGAGGGTTGACGCGACTCAGGTCGACGGCGCGACGGCGCCGATCGTCAGGGCCACTCCGGTTCCCAGCAGGGCGCCGGCGGCGACGTCATCGGCGAAGTGCACGCCGTAGTACATCCGCGCAACGGCGGCCAGCACCGCGACGGGCACCAGCGCGTATCGCCAGGCCGAGGGTCGGGGCCACACCAGGGCCACGGCCGTCGCCAACGCGAAGGCCACCGTGGCGTGGCTGGACGGAAAGCCCCAACCCTCCACCATCGACCGTGGAGCGCCGCCCAGCTCGGCGGCCGAGGGACGTGGTCGCTGCGCCACCTCCTTGGTGAGGATGGCTGCCGACCAGGCCACGAGGACGATGGCCAGCACGGCCACGGCAGGTCGTCGGCCGACCAACCACGCCACCAGCCCACACACCGCCAGCGCCACCAGCCGGTTGCCCAGCTGCATGGCCGGCCAGAGCACGACCGCCCAACCGTCGGGCCGCCCGTGGACGTGTCGGGTGAGCGAGGTCGCCCACTCACTCGTGTCGGTCGCCGACGCCACCGCAGCCCAGGCGGCGAATCCACCGAGGAGCACCAGTCCGGCGAGGAGCTGACGCCGTGCCATGGCCAGCCTCCCTGCGTGCCAGAACCGGCATACAGTACCGGCCATGTGCTCGACGTGTACCACCGCTCTCGATGCTCTCGGCACCAACGCCGTCGTCGTCGCCGTTGTGGCGGCCAACGGATGGGAGCGGCTGAAGGATCGCGCCCAACGACGGCCTCGCCTCGAGCGTCAGCTCGACACCTGGCGCGAGAACGCCGACTTCATGCGCACGATGGGCCTCGATCCGCTCGGCACCCTCGGCGCCCCCCCGACCGTCGACCTGCCGTTGGACGCAACGGCGCAACCCGCGACCGCTTGACCTCCTCGCCCCCGGTCGAGGGCCTGCCCAGGGCCCACTGGTTCGTGGTCACGTTCGTCGTCTACGTCGCCCTCGCTTTGGTGGTGAAGAGCACCGTGTTGAACTGGATCATCGGTCCTCTGTGGCTGTTGATCACCCTGTTCCTGGTGCCCAACCTCTTCCGTCGCGTCCGCCGCCGGGTGGTGTCCGATTGAGTTGGGCCGCCCACGAGTTCGAGAACTACTTCATCCAGAAGCACGTCGACGTGAAGGCGTCGTTCCTGGCCGTGGTGCTGGGAACGCAGCTGCCCGACCTGTTCACCAAGAGCTTCGTCTACGCCGCCGACAACCCGGCCAAGTTCCACCGGGGTTGGCCGGGCGTGGGGTTCACCCACTCGCTCATCTTCGGGTTCGTCTTCGCCATATCGATCCTGGCCGTCACCAAGAGCCGCAGCTGGGCGCTGGGCGTGCTCATCGGTCAGTGGGCCCACGTGCTCACCGACTTCGCCGACTCGGCCGGCACCATGCCCTTCTTCCCCTTCTCCGTCGAGCCGGTCACCATCGACATGTGGAAGCACGCGGCGGCCGAGGGACGCTACGGCGACGCTGCTGCCTACTACTCCAGTCTCGGCGGGGTCTGGGATGCGTTCTGGCTGGTCATGGTGCTGGTGTTCGCCCGCAGCACGCTGCGTCCCGAGTACTTCCGGTCCACCATCGTGCCGGCCGATCCCAAGGTGTGGTCGTGGCTGCACCGGCGGCTGCGGCTACCAGAAGTGGGGCTGCTGTTGGTCTATTGGGGGTTCTTCTTCTACGGGCTGGGCCGGTTGACGGCCTGGTTCCTCTACGCCCGAACCGATGCCGACGCCACCCTCAGCCTGGTCTGGGGCGGGCCCGAGTGGGTCGACGGGAACGATCTGTCCGATGCCGGCCTCGTCGAGGTGCTGGTGCGAACCACCGTCGGTGGGGTGCTGTTCGCGGCGTTCGTGTGGCTGTGCTGGAAGGTGTTCATCAAGCGACTGTGGGACCGTGGGGTCGATCCGCCGGTGGTGGAGCGGGGTCCGGGCATCCATGCTGCCTTCGGCCCGCCGTCATCGCCGAGATCATGAGTGATCCGTCGGCCACAGGGCCGGGCACCTCGTGAGGACGCGGCTGGAGCACGCTCGGGCCAATGTCGCCGACCTCGGTCGAGCCATCGAGTGGTACACCACGGTGTTGGGCTTCGAGCTCGAGGCCCGATGGCCCCCCGAGCACCCCCACTACGCTCACTTCCACTGCGACCGGGGCGCAGTGTTCGCCATCCAGGAGGCACCCGGTCGGGGCGGTCGGTTCAACTTCACCGTGGACGATCCCGACGCGCTGTGGGAGCGGTTGCGAGGACGGGTGACGATCGTCGAGGAGTTGTTCGACACGCCCTACGGCAGTCGGAAGTTCACCATCGCCGACCCCGACGGCAACGAGCTGGGGTTCGTCGACAAGGTGGTCTGAGATCAGGGCGCGCCCAGCACGTCCCGATGGAAGGCCAGCATGTCGGCTTCGAACAGCGCCGGCTGATCGCCGATCCCGCCGATGCGGGCCCCCTTGCGGCCGAAGCCGGCCTCGACCGCGGTGATGAACAGATCGGTGTCGGTGAGCGAGCGGTCGGGTTCGCCGGTGTGGGGATGGATCATGGCGCCGTCGTCGGTCAGGTGCACCGTGGGCGCGCCTGGCGCGATTCGGGCCTCGGGCAGCTCGTGCACGGGCTCGTGCCGGTCGAAGCTGTGGTGGGCCCCGGCCACGATGCGATCGGTGGCCACCCCGCCGCGCAGGGCGATGGCGCGGGTCTGGGCCTGCACCTGCTGCACCGATACCCATTCGTCCAGCTCGCCGACGATCGAGCGCACCCGGGTGCGGCCGACGTCGGGGTCCACGAACTGGTAGCCGGCCCAGGGGTACACGGCGTAGGTGCCGGCCAAGGCCAGGTCGGGCCCGGCGACGGCGTCGGCGAACCGACGCATCGACGCGGTGAGCACTGCCGAGCCACCTCGACTGTGGCCCTGGGCGCTGATGCGGTCACGGTCGATGGCCGGGTCGTCGGCCAACACCCGCAAGGCGGCCAGCACATCGAAGGCGCTGGCGGCGAAGGAGTACTGCGTCTGGTTGCCCACCGTGGACGCCACCGAGCGGGCGCCGAAGGGATCGAGCAGGAAGGCGGCGAAGCCCGAAGCGACCAGTGTCTCGGCGTGGGCCAGGTGATTGGGGCCCACCCCCAGGCTCCCGGGTACCACCATGACCAGCGGGGTGGGTCCGTCGCCGGCCAGGAACAGCATGCCGTCGATGGTGATGGGTTCGCAGCCGCCGGGATCGGTGATGGCGTGGTGGAAGTTGACCGGGTTGGCACTGGCGACCTCGACAGTCCGGCCCCGCACGCCGGCGAGCGTCACCGCTCGGTCCCGCAACCGTTGGTCGCTGCCCTCCATGGCGGGCAGCGTAGGCCTCTGCGGCCCGCGCCGCGCCGGCGCCTCGCCGTTGTGGCCTACGGACTCGCGGACGGACGTGTTCCCAGTGCTCGGCTGGCGTGGTCAGTCGGCGTCCAGGACCATCACCTGGACGAGAGCGGCGTCGTCGGCACCCCATTCCGTGCGGGACTCGTACAGTGGTTCGAAGCCCATGGCGCGATAGAAGCGGCGGGTGCGCTCGTAGCTGTCGTCATAGGTCGATGGACCACGGGTCTTCACGTGGAGCCACCTGACCTGGCGCCGCCGGCAGTCGTCGATCGCGGCTTCCACGAGGGCACGGCCCAGCCCGGCGCTGTGGTGGTCGCGGTCGACGGCCATCACGGCGATCTCCACCGACGTCGGTGTGTGCGTCTCCAGCGCGAGGAAGCCGCGGATGACATCGTCCCGGTCGACGGCGACGAAGCCGCGCCGCTGGTGGAGCGCCTCGATGTAGGCCTGGTTGGAGGACGGATCACCGAACCACTGCGGGAGCGAGTCCAGCAGGTCGCGGCACGCCGCGGCGTCGTCGTGGACCAGTGGGCGGATCGGCATCCCACCATTGTTCCCGCGACGACGCGCGGACGCCGGGACCGGGGTGCGCGGCCAGCCAATAGCATCGTGGCCCATGAAGGGCATGGATGTACCGGACCGTACCGAGGACTTCACCGCCGATCCCGTCGAGCTGTTCTTCGACCTGGGCTACGTCTTCGCGTTCTCCCAACTGGTCGGCCATCTGGTGCACCACCCCACCTGGGACGGGGTGGGAGAGGCCGGGCTGCTGTTCCTCTTGATGTGGCTGCCGTGGTCGCAGTTCACCTGGGCCGCCAACCGGGTGTCGGGCAACGGCCGACCGGTGCGGATCCTGTTCCTGATCGGCGCCGCGGTGAGCGTGCCCATGGCCGCTTCGGTGTCGACGGCGTTCGAGTCGGGCGGGCCGCTGTTCGCGCTGACCCTCTCGATGATCGTG
>JAOUEE010000445.1 GCA_029858875.1 Acidimicrobiia bacterium | reverse complement strand
AGGCCGGCGTGCCCACCATCACCGAGTTCTTCGGCGAGGACCTGGCCCGCTGGCTGGTCGACACCGGACGCCGGGCCGACGTGATCGTGGCCAACAACGTGTTCGCCCACGTCCCCGACATCAACGACTTCACCCGGGGGTTGGCCACCCTGCTGGCCGATGACGGGGTGATCACCATCGAGAACGCCTACGTGCGCGACCTCATCGAGCACGGGGAGTTCGACACGATCTACCACGAGCACTTCTACTACCACTCGTGCACCTCGATCGATCGGCACATGCGCCGCCACGGGCTGTCGTTGAACGACGTTCGGTACTTCCCCGACCTCCACGGCGGCACGCTGCGCTGGTACATCGGGCACCACGCCGATCCCTCCGACCAGGTCCTGGCCTACCTCGAGACCGAGCACACCATCGGGCTGGATCGGTTCGAGTACTACGAGCAGTTCGGGCAACGGGTGGAGCAGCTGCGCGCCGATCTGCTGGAGCTGCTCCACGGGCTGCGGTCCGAGGGCAAGACCATCGCCGCCTACGGGGCGGCGGCCAAGGGAGCGACGCTGTTGAACTACGTGGGCATCACCACCGATCTGGTCGACTACGTGGTGGACCGCAACGTCCACAAACAGGGTCTGTGCATGCCTGGCACCCATCAGTCGGTGCGTGACCCATCGGTCCTGCTCGAGGACGCACCCGACTACCTGCTGTTGTTGGCGTGGAACTTCAAGGACGAGATCGCCGCCCAGCAGGCCGAGTACCGCCGCCGGGGTGGCCAGTTCATCGTGCCGGTTCCCAGGCCCGAGGTGTGGTCATGAGCACCGCCACCCCCCCTCTCGATGAGGCGTCGCTCGAGCTGCCGGCGGGCGCCGAGTGGGTCGACGAACGGTGTCCGGCCTGCGAGCACGACCGGCTGGTGGTGTTCTTCCGCGAGCCGCAGATCCCGACCAACAGCTGTCTCTTGTTGGCCAGCCCCACCGAGGCAACCTCGTATCGACGCGGTGATCTGGCGCTGGGCTTCTGCCCGTCGTGCGGATTCGTGTGCAACACCACCTTCGACGTGGCCCGAGCCGAGTACTCCCAGCGCTACGAGGAGACCCAGGTCTTCTCCAGCCACTTCGCCGAGTTCGGGCAGGAACTGGCGAAACGGTGGGTGCGGGACTTCGACCTCGTGGGCAAGACGGTGCTCGAGATCGGGTGCGGCAAGGGTGAGTTCCTGGTGTGGATGGTCGAGGCCGGCGCCGGGCGGGGCATCGGTATCGATCCGGGCATCCACCCCGAACGCATCGAGACATCCTCGGGTGATCGGCTCACCTGGATCAAGGACTTCTACGACGAGCGTCACGCCGGTGAGCTCGAGGCCGACGCCATCGTCTGTCGTCACACGCTCGAACACATCCGGCCGGTGCGGTCCTTCATGCAGGTGATCCGGCGATCGCTCGGCGACCGCACCGATGTCCCGGTGCTGTTCGAGCTGCCCGATGTGGCCCGGGTGCTCGAGGAGGCGGCGTTCTGGGACGTGTACTACGAGCACTGCAGCTACTTCAGCCTCGGGTCGTTGGCGCGGTTGTTCCGCTCGACCGGCTTCGAGGTCACCGGCCTGCACGTGGAGTACGACGACCAGTACCTCCTGGTCGAGGCCCGGCCGTCCACCACGCCCGACCAGGGCCAGCCGCTGCCCGTCGAGGATGACCTGAACCGGCTCTGGCTGGGCGTGCACACCTATGCCGACCAGGTGACCGACGCCCGGAAGCACTGGGCGGCGCGGTTCCGGGCCGTGAGCGAGCGTGGCGGTCGCTCGGTGATCTGGGGAGCGGGATCCAAGGGGGTGTCGTTCCTCACCAACCTGGGATTGGGCGATCTCGTCGATGCGGCCGTCGACATCAACCCCTACAAGACGGGCATGTTCATGGCCGGTACCGGTCACGAGATCCTGGCGCCCGACCAGCTGGTCGATCGGTGTCCCGCCCTGGTCGTCGTGATGAACCCCATCTACGTGGACGAGGTGCGGGCCGAGCTCGACCGGCTGGGAATCGCGGCCGACGTCGCGGCGGTCTGACCTTCCCCTCTCGACCGTCCTTCGGCGGAACGGGGTGGGGCGCGACCCGGCGGCGCGCCGCCGACACGACCGGTTGCCAGAGCCGAACCCTCCTGGTTCAGGCGGCGGTCGAGCGGGCCACGCGGAAGCCGGTGTTGCCGCTGCTCGAGTCGGCGGTGTTGTGCGAGCGGGCCGACAGCCGGTACCGGTTGCAGTACGAGGCGTGGCACAGGTACGAACCGCCACGGACCACCCGGTATCGCCCCTCGCCGGGGCCGACGGGATCGCGAACGGGTTCGGCGCGGTGCTCGTTGGTGTAGTGGTCGCCACACCACTCCCACACATTGCCGCACACGTTGTACAACCCGAATCCGTTGGCCGGGTAGGCATCGGCCGGCGCGGTTCCGTACCAGCCGTCGGCCACCGTGTTCTCGCTGGGGAACTGTCCCTGCCACACGTTCATCCGGTGGGTGCCGCCGGGCTCGAGCTCGTCACCCCAGGGGAACACGCTCTCCGTGCCACCTCGCGCCGCGTGCTCCCACTCGGCCTCGGTGGGCAGGCGGGTGTGCGACCAGACGCAGAAGGCCTGAGCGTCGTTCCAGGAGACGTGGACCACGGGATGGTGCTCCCGCCCGGTCAGCGATGTGTGCGGGCCCTCGGGATGGGCCCAATCGGCGCCCTCGACCTGACGCCACCACTCCGCACCCACCATGCCCCTGGTGGGTGCGAAATCGTCGGGTAG
>JAOUEE010000444.1 GCA_029858875.1 Acidimicrobiia bacterium | reverse complement strand
CCTCTCACAAACCCGCCCCATCTCGCGATCTGGCGTGAGTTCGTTCCAACTGTTGGCGCGAACCCACGCAATTTCGGTCAGGGGAGGGTCAGAGGGCTTGGTCGCCGAGGTAGGAGGCCTCGAGGAGGTCCTTGCGTTCGGACAGCTCGGCCGCGCTGCCCGACATCACCAGTTCGCCGTGGGTCATCACGTAGCCGCGGTCGGCGATGGTGAGGGCCAGGTGGATGTGCTGTTCCACCAGCAGGACACCGACGCCGGTGCGATCGGCGATGTCGCGCACGATGGGCAACATCCGCTCGACGATGATGGGGGCCAGACCCAGGCTCATCTCGTCCACCAACAACAGCTTGGGCTTGCTCACCAGCGCCCGACCCATGGCCAGCATCTGCTGCTCACCGCCCGACAACAAGCCGGCCTTGCGATCGAGCAGCCGTCCGAGGTCGGGGAAGAACTCCATTGCCTGGTCGTACGCCTCGGCCCGATCCCTGCGGTTGCCCTTGACCCCGAGCCGGAGGTTCTCGCGCACGGTCAGGTCGAAGAAGAGCGAGCGGTCCTCGGCCACGTGGGCCAGGCCCCGCTGGGCCACCTTGTGCGGTGAGGACGAGTTGGCCGGCCGGCCGAGCACGCTGATGGTGCCCTCGATCGTGGACAACAGGCCCGACACCGTGAGCAGGGTGGTCGTCTTGCCGGCACCGTTGGGGCCGAGCAGCGCCACCACCTCGCCCGCCTCCACGGTGAGGTGGAGATCCCGCACCACCGGGATCCCGCCGTAGCCGGCGGCCAGGTTGTGGATGGACAGCAGGGTGTCGGTCATCAGGTGTGCTCCTCGCCCAGCTCGCGCACCCGTTGGCCGCTGGCCGCCTGGGCCTCGCCCGCCTGCTCACCGAGGTAGGCGGAGATCACGGCCGGGTCGGCGCGGATGTCGGCGGGGGTCCCGGCGGCGATGATCTGGCCGAAATCGAGGACGTAGATGTGGTCACAGACGTTGAGCACCAGCCCCATGTCGTGGTCGATGAGGAACACCGTGATGTCGTGATCCAGCAAGGTCCGTAGTCGCTGTCCGAGGTTCTGGCTCTCGGCCGTGTCGAGGCCGGCCGCCGGTTCGTCGAGGAGCACCAGCCGGGGTCGGCCGGCCAGGGCTCGGGCCACGCCCACCAACTTGCGTTGACCGTGACTGAGGTCGCTCGGCATGCGGTCGACGCTGTCACTCAGGCCCACCACCTCGAGGGCCCAGGCGACATCGTCCTCCACGCCGGTGCTCCGCCCGGGCCGTACGACGTCGGCCAGGAAGCTCCACCAGCGGGGCCGGTCGGCGGCGGCCAGCAGGTTGTCGCCGACCGAGAGGTCCTCGAACAACTCCAGCGACTGGAAGGTGCGGCTGAGACCCCGGCGGACCCGCTCGTGCGGTCCCAGGCCGTCGATCCCCTCGCCGGCGAGCGAGACGTGCCCCGAGGCGAGGGGAACGAATCCGGTGATGGCGTCGATGAAGGTGGTCTTGCCAGCTCCGTTCGGACCGATCAACCCGACGAACGAGCCGTCGGGAACCGTGATGTTGACGCTGTCGTTGGCGTGCAGACCGCCGAAGGAGACGGTGAGGTCGGTGGTCTCGAGAAGGTTCATGCGATGACGGGCTCGGGGGTGGTGACGGTGGGCGGAACGGATCGGTGCATGCTCTCGGACACCTTTCCGGCAATGCCCTCGGGGTTCATGATGGCAGTGATGATGAGGGCGAGGCCGCCGATCAGCACGTTGTAGCGGCCGATCTCGAAGTCGCCGGCTCCGAAGACCCATTCGTCGAGGGCTCCGAACAGGAGCCCGCCGGACACGAGCGTAGCCCCCACCAGCGCACCGCTGACCGACGCGATCCCCCCCAGGTAGGCGAAGGCGAGCAGGGCCAGGCTCACGAACACCGAGAACGACTCCGAGGAGATGGCTCCCCGCTGATAGGCCAGCATCGAGCCGCCGATGCCGGCAACGAACGAGGACAGGCCGAAAGCCAAGAGCTTGGTGCGGGTCACATCGATGCCGACGGCGGCGGCCGCCGCCTCATTGGATCGCAACGCCAGGAAGCGTCGTCCGGTGGGGCTTCGACGGAGGTTGGTCACGGCCAGCGCAGTGAGGGCCAGCATGATCACGAGCAGCACGCCGAAGGGGCGGCGATTGAAGTCCGGGGCCACATTGGCGGCCAGGTCGAGGCCGAACAGCGACGGATCGTCCACCGACTGCACGCCGGCATCGCCGCTGAAGCTGGGGTTCTTGAACACGAACTCCTCGACCGTGATGCCGGCGGCCATCGTCACCACTGCCAGTTGGGCGCCGCGGATGCGAAGCGCCGGGATGGCCATGACCACACCCACCAGCGTGGCCACGAGCGCCCCGCCAACCACACTCAGCGGGAAGCCCACCCCGTTGGATGCGAGCTTGGCCATGGTGAAGCCGGCCATCCCGGCGAACACGGCTTGCGCCAGCGAAACCTGACCGACGAAGCCGGTGAGGATCACCACCGACAACAAGATGATGGCCGTGGCCATCGAGATGTAGAGGTTGAACCGGAGGGTGGGGCCGAGGGCCGCCACCAGAGCCAGCCCGACCACCACCAAGGCGGCAGTGGTGACGCCCACCCGGCGGGGCACGATGGCTCGGGCGTGGTGTTGGGTCTCGATGGAGCCGCGGCTGGGGAGGGAGTCGCCGCTGATGAAGAGGAAGATGATGATCAGCAGGAAGGGGAGGCCGCGCCGGGCCGCCTCGGTGGGGAGCCATCCCGGATAGATGGACCATGTGGTGACCTCGAG
>JAOUEE010000105.1 GCA_029858875.1 Acidimicrobiia bacterium | reverse complement strand
ATTTGGTGTTAATAGCCGGCGGCACGGCTCCAGGCGTGACGATCGTGATCGGCCTCGAACGGAAGCTGACGTTGCACGTCGGGCGCCAATCCCAAGGCGGTGGCGTAGGCGAGGGGGCGTTCCCAGAGGATCACCGACGCGGCGGTCTTGTCCTCGAAGTCCGTCGATTCCACCATCCACTCGCGGACTCCCAGCCAGCGAGCGGCGGCCTCCACACCCGCCGGCGTCTCGGTCTGCGCCTCGGAACGGGTGATGCGGCCGGCCACTCCGATCAGGCCGGCCAGGGCCACGAAGCACAGGCCCAACACGATGACGGCCGGCTCGCCCCATGCGCCGATGTCGCCCTCGGTGGTGTCCGTCGTGTTGGCCGCGGCGATGGTGGCCACACCGGCCGCGGTGATCGGGGCCCACACCAGACCGCGGTGTCGGAGATCCCATCGCGGCCGGTTGAGGCCGAGGGCGCGGCCGTGGGCGTGCACCTCCCGCACGAAGCCGGTCCACCATCGCTTCGACACCCCTTCATCGCCCAGCGTCAGCGCGGCGGCCGGGGCGACGCCGTTCACGGTGTGGGATTCGATGTGGCGCAGTACCCGAGCCTCGTAGGGTGTCAGCTCTCCCCGACCCGGCGCCGCTCGCGAACGAATGGCGCAATGCCCGCCCGTGACATCTTCGATGCTGATCCAGCGGCGATGGGCCAGATCGACCACGGTGGCGGGAACGGCATCGTCGTTCACCTCGAAGCCGCCGGTCAGCATGTCGACGAGAGCCGGGGTCTCGGGACCGAGGACGTCGGTGGGCCCGGCGGGTTCCACCCGAGGCGGCCGCCGCTGCGCCCACAACCCGGCGATGAACACGGCGGCGGCCACGATCAGTCCGGCCGAGACGGCGACGAGCGCCACGTTCGGTCCGTCAACCTGGGCTGTGAGCACCGCATCCTCCCTGCGACGGCGACCCAGTCTCGTGCACCGCCCGCATCGGCGCAGATCCGGGCGGTCAGAGCTGGTAGCGGTACACGTTGGTGTCGCGGGGGACGAAGCCGAGCCGTTGGTACAGCCGGTTGGCTGCCTCACGCGAGGGCCGAGACGTGAGATCGACGGTGGTGCAACCGAGCTGGCGGGCCCGCTCGATGGCGGCCTGGTTGAGCAGGGCCCCGATGCCCTGGCCGCGCGCCGACTCGTCCACCACGACGTCCTCGATCCACGCCCGCAGGCCGGTGGGGATCCGGAAGACGGCCAGCGTGAGGCTGCCGACGATTCGCCCGACATCGTCCCGGGCGGCGAACAGCACCGATGCCTCACTGGCCACGATGGCGGCCAGCGCGTCGCGTGACGGAGGCGGGTTGGACGACGAGAGCTGCGGGGTGAGGCGCTCGAAGGCTGTGACCAGTTCGTCGTCGACGGCGACGATCTCTTGGATTTCTGGCAACGCGCCTCCCGGATCCGGATCGGGGCTGAACGGTCGACCCTAGCCAGTGGATCGGCGGGCGGGTGGGCGCCGGCCGCACCCGCCGTCGGCTCGGATACCCTCGGTGCCGATGGGCAAGCCGGCACAACCCGATGACGGCCCGGCGCTCCGGTGGCTGAACGAACCCGACCTGCGGCGACCGGTGCTCATCTGCGCCTTCGAGGGGTGGAACGACGCGGGTGAGGCCGCTTCGAGCGCCGCCAGCTTCCTGGTCCGCCGCTGGAACGGGGAACCGTTGGCCTCGATCGAAGCCGAGGACTTCTACGACTTCACCACCGCCCGCCCGTTGGTCACCCTCGACGAGGAACGTGAACGGCACATCACCTGGCCCGAGAACACCTTCACGGCGCTCACGGTGCCCGATTCGGCCGACGATGTGATCGTGCTCTCCGGCACGGAGCCACAACTCCGCTGGCGCACCTTCTGCGAGCAGATCCTGGAAGTGGCCCGGCGCACCGACGCCCGCATGGTGATCACCCTCGGCGCGTTGCTCACCGACGTGCCCCACACCCGACCGGTGCCGGTGTACGGCCGGGCCGACGATGCCGACATCGCCGGTGATCTCGAGCTCGAGGTCTCCACCTACGAAGGACCCACCGGCATCGTCGGGGTGCTGCACGGCGCCTGCCAGGACGCCGGTCTGCCGGCGGTGGCCTTGTGGGCCGCCGTCCCGTCCTACGTCTCCGGGGCCACCTCGCCCAAAGCGGCGCTGGCCCTGCTGGAACGCCTCCAGGCGCTGCTCGACGTGTCGGTGGTGACCACTGACCTCCAGATCGCGTCGGCCGCTTACGAGCGCCAGGTCGATCAACTGGTGGCCGAGGACGACGAGACGGCGGAGTACGTGGCCCAGCTGGAAGCGGCCCACGATCACGAGCTCGAGTTCGGCCCGTTCGAGGAGGAGGCGGACGACGAAGGGCCCTTCGAGGAAGCCGACCCCGACGAGCTGGTGGCCGAGGTCGAGCAGTTCCTGCGCGACCAGCCCGACTGACGAGCTCAGCCGACCGGTGCCCCCGCGTCGGTCCGGACGGTTCGCAGCCGCCGGTGCTCAGCCCCGGCGTCGAGCTCGGCGTTGCTGGGCCCGCTCCCACTTCTTCTGACGACTGCGACACGCCTTGGCGCAGTAGCGGTGGTTCACGCTGCGCTGCTCGAACAGCTCGCCACAGCGCCAGTACCCGCATTCGGCCAGGCGCTCGGGATCGAACTGGTCATCGGCGTCTTCGTCGGTGTCTGTCGGAGGGCCGTCGATGACCCCCAGCGTAGGTGCGTCGGGCCCGGGGCCGGGACGTTCGGCCCTCGGCATCGAAGCTACCCGTTGGTAACATGGGGGTATGAGCATCCCACGACGTCATGTGACGATCCACGGCCACGACGTCAGCTATCGCCTGGCCGACGCCGATCGCAGCCGTCCCACGATCTTGTTGATCCATGGGATGGCCGGTAGCTCGCGCACATGGCGCGACGTCATGCCGGCCTTGGCCCGCGACTACACCGTGCTGGCCCCCGACCTCATCGGCCACGGCGAGTCGGCCAAGCCCATGGGCGACTACTCGCTGGGGGCCTACGCCAGCGGACTGCGCGACCTGCTCGCCGTACTCGAGCTCGGACCGGTGACGGTCATCGGCCAGTCGCTGGGCGGCGGCGTGGCCATGCAGCTCGCGTACCAGCACCCCGAGCTGGTGGACCGACTCGTGCTGGTCGGAAGCGGAGGATTGGGTCGTGAGGTCAGCTGGCTCCTGCGAGTGTTGACCCTGCCCGGCGCCGAGTACCTCATGCCCGTGCTGTTCCCACCACTGTTTCGCGACCGGGGCGATGCCATCAGCCGCTCGCTGCACCGCCGCGGGCTCCACGCACCGCGACTGGCCGAGATGTGGCGGGCGTATGCCTCACTCACCCAGGCCGAGAACCGTGCAGCCTTCGTTCGCACGCTCAGGGCCGTGCTCGATCCCGGCGGCCAGTCGGTGAACGCCACCGACCGTCTGTACCTGGCTGCGGCCATGCCCACGATGATCGTCTGGGGGGACGACGACCCCATCATCCCCATCGAGCACGCCTACAACGCCCACGCCACCATTGCCCACAGTCGGCTGGAGATCTTCGAAGGCGCGGGGCACTTCCCGCATGTCGAGCAGCCCGAGCGCTTCGTCGAGGTGGTACGCGACTTCATGGTGACGACAGAACCGGCGGCCGGCGGCCTCGAACCCTTCCGGGAGCTCTTGGCCGGCGTCTGAGCGGCGCCGGACCCGGTCCACCGTTCAGGAGTGCACCGCCGACCGCGGCGGTGCTCGTCAGACCACGGTGGTGTCGAGCCACTCGATCACCCGGTCGAGCACCTCGTCGCCCTCGGGTTCGTTGAAGATCTCGTGACGCAGCCCGGCCAACAGCTCCCGCCTGACCGACTCCACGCCACCGAGCGGCGCCGAGTATCGCGGGTGGACGAGCACGTCTTCGGCTCCGTGCAGGACCAACATGGGCGCCACGATGTGATCCAGAGCCACGCTGGTGGCGTCCATGGCCCGGAACATCTCGGCGCCCAGCCGCACGGTGACCCCGTGCTGCACCAGCGGATCGGCGTCGTAGGCCTGCTGCACGGCCACGTCGCGACTGAGCGTGGCCGCATCGATGTTGTTGGGAATCGACACGCGTGGTGCCAACCGGGTGAGCAGCCTCGACAGCATGCGCTGCCAGCGGGGCGCCTCCACCCCCAACAGCGGGGCGGACACCACATAGGCGGCCGGCTGCGGGCGACCACTGACCGCGTAGGCCGTCACGATCAGTCCCCCCATCGAGTGGCCCAACACGGCGACGGGACGTCCCTCGGTCCGGGCCTGCACCACCAAGGCCTCGACATCGTCGAGGAATCGCTCGAACGCCTCGACGTACGAGCGAGTGCGACCCCCGCTGCGCCCGAAACTGCGCAGGTCGATGGCTCGGGTGTCGTAACCGGCATCGGCCAGCCGAGCCCCGACGTGCTCGTAGCGGCCGCTGTGCTCACCCAGGCCGTGCACGATCAGCACCGTTGCCCGCGCCGACGCAGCAGACCAGTGTCGCTCCAGCAGGGTGAGCCCGTCCGTGGTCTGTCGGTAGCCGACGGTGGCGGTCATTCGGTCTCCTGTCGATCGCCGGCCCACGGCGGGGTGCGGGGTTCGTCGTAGTACGGCTCCACGTCTTCACCTCGGATGGCGGCGAACGCCAGCTGTCGCCACTGCTGGACACCCACGATCGGCTCGGGGAGCGCATGCTCGCCGAAGAAGCCGGCGTCCTCACACTCGAGGGGGTGGGGGGTCAGCCGACCACCGACAGCTCGAAGGTGGAACACGATGGAGTACAGGGGGATCCGTGTGAAGCCCAGCCGCAGCCCGTCCATCACCCCCACCAGACGCACCACCTCGGTCTCGATGCCCGTCTCCTCGAGCACTTCCTTCACGGCCACCTCGGCCGGCGAGTACCCGATATCGGCCCAGCCCGTGGGATAGAGCCAGATCCCCGAGTCGGCCCGTTGCACCAGCAGCAGCTCACCCCGCTCGTTGCCGACGAGCGCGGCCACGGTGGCCTTCGGGGTCACGTAGCCGGGTACGCCGTGGCCGACCTGCTTGGTCCATTCGTGCAGCAGCGTCTCGGCATCGTACGGCGACTCGGCCTTGGTCCTGATGTCGGCCGCCACGGCCAGGATCTCCTCGAAGCGCTCGCGCTCGTAGAGGCTGTCGGTGAAGGCCAAGCCGGTGCGGGCCAGACCCGACAGGGCCTCGGACCAGCGCAGCAGATCCTTCTCCGACAGCGGCGAATCGTCGGTCACTGGTCGAGGGCGAAGAGCAGGCCTCGCTCGAGCTCGGACAGCAGCTCGGGATCGGCGATCTTGTCGCCATGGCGATCGCGGAGGTAGAAGGTGTCGACCACGTCGTGCATCAGCGTCTGCACCTTCGCGCTGACGATGTCGAGATCGAACTCATGGAAGACCTTGGTGATGTGGTAGAGCACGCCGATGCGGTCGGGGCAGCTCACCTCGACCACGGTGGCCACGGCCGAGGCATCGTTGTCAACCGTGATGCTGGGCGCCAGCGGTCGGGCCGTTGCCGCGCTGCGGCGACCGTAGGTCTCCTGTCGCTCGGCGAGGCGGGCATCGATGGCCAGTTTGGCGTCGATGGCCCGCTCGACGTCGGCGAGGATCCGGTCCCACGCGGGTTCGGCACCGTGGGCGGCACCGACCCGATAGACCTCGATGCCCATACCGGCCTCGCTGTAGGCCGAGGCACTGAAGACGTCGGCGCCGTTGAGGGCCAACACCCCGGCCACGCGATTGAACAGACCCGGACGGTCTTCGGTGACGATGGTGAGGGTGTCGCCATGACCCTCGATCACCCGCTTGCCACGCGCCAGCATCTCCAACTGTTCGGCCGACGGGAAGTCGCCCTCGACCACCTCACCGAGGTCGCCGCCCCGAAGGACGTGGGCGACCCGGTCGATGAGCGTGTCGACCAGCCCGGCCTTCCACTCGCTCCATGCGGCCGGACCGGTGGCGACCGAGTCGGCCTCGGTGAGCGCACCGAGCAGCTCGAGCGTGTCGACCGAGCGCACCTGCTCGGCCACGGTGCGGATGGTGCGATCGTCGTCCAGGTCGCGGCGCGTGGCCACGTCGGGCAGCAGGAGGTGGAGCTTCACCATGTCGACCAGCAGGTCGACCTCGTCCTCCTCGAAGCCCATCCGGCGGGCGATGGTGTCGACCAGGACCATGCCCACCTCGGTGTGGTCGCCCGGGTAACCCTTGCCGATGTCGTGGAAGAGCGCACCGAGCACCAGCAGGTCGGGCCGATCGACGTGATCGGCGAGGGTGGCCGCCCGGGCGGCCGACTCGCACAGGTGACGGTCGACGGTGAACGTGTGGTAGGCGTTGCGTTGGGGCCGGCTGCGACAGGGCTCCCACTCGGGGATGACGCGGACGAACAGCCCCATCTGGTCGAGCGCTTCGATCACGGATATGGCCGGGTCACCGGTGAGCAACAGGTCGGCCAACAGACCGCGCGCCTCGAGCGGCCACGGGTCGGGCAGCGGCGGTGCCTCCTCCACCAGCCGGTCGAGCGTGGCCCGCTCGATGAAGGCGTGGTGGGTGGCCGCGGCCACCGCCAGGCGCAACAGCATCAGCGGGTCGTCGTGTACACTGGATCGCCGGTCGAGGCGGATGATTCGATCCTCGAGGATCACTCCCGGCGAAACCTCGCGTGCCTTGGGGGCGCGTAGCCGGCGGCCCCGATGCGACCGCCGCAGTCGGTGCCAGGTGGCGTCGCTGGTCCACGCGATCGACCGGGCCGCACCGGCCACGTCGGCCATCAGGGCGTCGGCATCGACGTAGTCGAGTCGGGCCGCCACCTCGTCCTGGCGATCGAGACGCAGGATGTTCGTCACCGGTCCGCCCAGCCGGTGAACCTCGGCGCGCGCGGCCACCAGCACGCCATAGGCCCGGTCCATGGCCGCCGAGGACTGATCGCCGAAGAGGGGCTCGGCCACCTCGGCCCATCGCAGGGCATGGACGTCGCGCAGCCCGCCGCGGGCGTTCTTCAGGTCGGGCTCGAGCAGGAAAGCCACCTCGCCCATCTCCTCATGGCGCTCGCGGGTGCGATCGGCCAGTTCGGGAAGGTATCGACTGGCACCCGATCGCCACTGGGCACGGGCCTCGTCGGCCAGCCCCGACGCCAATGCCCAGTCACCCGACACCAGCCGGCAGTGCAACAGTGCCGTCGCCGTCTCCAGATCGTCGGCCGCCAGGTCGAGGGCCTGCTTGGGGGTGCGCACCGAGTGCCCCAGCTTGAGCCCCTCGTCCCACACCGGGTACCAGAGCTTCTCGGCGATCCGGTCGATCGGGTACTTCGGCTCGTGCAGCAACAACACATCGATGTCGCTGCCCGGGCTGAGCTCGCCCCGCCCGTATCCACCCACGGCCACGAGCGCCACGCCCGAACCGTCGGTCACGATGTCGCGAAAGAGGGTGCCCAGCCATTGGTCGAGGACCGCGCTGTGGGCCCGGCACAACTCCCTGCCGCGCAGGGCGGGATTGTCGATGATCTCGT
Source organism: Acidimicrobiia bacterium (assembly GCA_029858875.1). Taxonomy (GTDB): domain Bacteria; phylum Actinomycetota; class Acidimicrobiia; order Acidimicrobiales; family SHLQ01; genus JAOUEE01. Next base: position 3,868 of record JAOUEE010000105.1, on the reverse strand, counting down.
CGCGACGCAGCCGCACGGCGCTCACGGTACTCCCACGCGAGGGACCACCCTCCCGGCTGCTACTGATACGCCGTCTCCGCATGCAGTGACTGATCGAGCCCGATGGCCTCGGACTCCTCGTCGACCCGCAGCCCGATCACCAGGTCCAGGCCCTTGGCGATCACGAAGGTGACCACCCCGCTGAACAGCACGACCGACCCCATGGCGATGAGCTGGCTGGCCAACAGCCCGGAGTCACCGAAGAACACCCCATCCACCCCGTTCACGTCAGCGTTGGCCAGGAAGCCGAGGAGCACGCCGCCGACCAGACCACCGACACCGTGGATGCCCACGACATCGAGGCTGTCGTCGTAGCCGAGGCGGAACTTGAGTTGGATGGCGAAGTAGCAGACCACGCCGGCCACCAGCCCGAAGACGATGCTCGACATGGACCCCACATAGCCCGCGGCCGGGGTGATGGCCACGAGTGCGGCCACGATGCCCGACGCCGCACCGAGCGTGGTGGCTTGACCGTCGCGCAGCTTCTCGACGGCCAGCCACGACAGCATCCCGGCCGCGGCGGCGACGAACGTGTTCAGCAGCGCCTGGACGGCCACACCGTCGGCCGCGCCGGCCGACCCGGCGTTGAAGCCGAACCATCCGAACCAGAGGATGCCCGTGCCGAGCATCACGAGTGGCATGTTGTGGGGCGGCATGGGTTCACGGGGCCAGCCGGCGCGGCGCCCGAGTACCAGCACCAGCACCAGGGCCGCCACTCCAGCGTTGATGTGGATGGCGGTGCCACCGGCGAAGTCGATGGCTTCGGGATCGAGGTCGAGGTGCCAACCGCTGTACACCCAGTAGGTGACCGGCGTGTACACCATCAGCGACCAGAGCGGCACGAACAACACCCAAGCCGAGAACTTCATGCGATCGGCCACCGCCCCGGAGATCAGGGCGGGGGTGATGGCCGCGAAGGTCATGAAGAAGACCACCGGGATGAGGTCGGTGCCGGTGATGTTGTCCAGCCCCACCGCGTCGAAGTTGCCGATGAGCTCTTCACGGGAGAGGCCCGAGCTGGGGTCACCCGAGCTGTTGCCGAGCGAGTAGGTGAACAGCACCCACATCAGGGGCACGATGCCCAGGCAGTACATGTTCATGTTCAACATGTTGAGCACGTTCTTCGAGCGGGTCATCCCGCCGTAGAACAGCGCCAGTCCCGGCACCATGAACACGACCAGTGCCGTGGACATGAGCATCCACGCGGTGTTGCCCTCCATGACCGTTGCCTCCCAGCATCGCCAGACCGCACCAGCCTGACCGGCCCAGGTGTCTCGCCGGTCACGCCCGTGTTTCGGGCGTGTTAACACCGTCTGGCGCGACGATGCTCTCCTCGATCGGTTCGACGTGCAACACTGAGCCGGTGGCCGTGCGTGAGGATTGTCGGCACTACTCGAGCCGGTCGACGACCGGCGGCGACACGGTGCGCCGATGCCGGGTCGACGCCAACGAGGAGGCCCCGTTCGCCTGTCCAAATGGGTGCCTGTTCTTCGAACCTCGGCCGATCACCGACGCCGGCTGGACCCGTGGCGACTGACCAACCGGCAACAGGGTCGGAGCCGGTTACGCGTGCGTGCGGCGGGCGTGGAGGTAGAGACGGTCGCGCCAGCGGCCGGTGAAGCGGTGGGACCAGCCGGTCGCTTCCAACAGCGCGGCGAGGCCGGCACGGTTGGGCGCCCACCAGTTGGTGGGGTCGCCACCCAGCTCGGTGCCGGGGAAGAACCACCACTTGGGCGCGGGCATCACATCGAATCCGAGGCATCGACCGCGGACCCAGACCCGCACATCGGTCCGGTAGTAGGTCTTCAGCACGAGCAGGGCGCCCGGTCGGGCCACCTCGGCCAGTTGGCGCAGGGCCAGCACCGGGTTCTCCAGGTGATACAGCACGTTGACGAACAGGATCAGGTCGAAGGGGCCGGCCACCGAGGCGGTGGCCAGGTCGTGGACATCGGCGACCCGATAGTCGATCGTCGATCCCCGCAGATCGGACGCCGTCCGCAGGCCGTTGCGGCGCTCGTCGCCGCCCAGGAACGAGCTCTCATCATCGATGGCGGTGACGGTGCCACCCCGCTGTTCGCAGACGAAGGAGTAGTAGCCGTCCGAACAACCCACGTCGAGGACCCGCTGCCCGTCGAGGTGGAGGGGGATCTGCAGCCGATCCAGCTCGGCCACGGTGTCCTCGGTGCCGGGAGTGACCACACCGTGACCAACCGGAATCCGATGGCGCCACACCGGCACCTCGGCGATCCGATCCAGGTGCCCGGTTCGCGTCCCGGCCGTCTCCGCCGGGGGGTCGAGTGCCGTCACAGCTCCGGCAGTCGCTTGAAGAACGCACTCCGGGCCATCGCCTCACAACCCGCGGCCGCCGCCCGCCGCAGCGTCTCGACATTGGTGTGACGGCCGAACCCCACCACCCGGGCGTCGGTGACCAGTTCGGCCAGGGCCTCGAGAGAGCCATCGGCATCGAGGTCGAGCACCACGACGTCGGCGTCGACCAGCCCCAGCTGGTCGGCCGTGGCCACGAAGTAGGCCTCGGGGAGGGCATTCTCCACCCGACTGCGGTCCATCATCGACGGGACGTAGGCGGCGACGATCACGACCGAGTCCGGCGACGTTGCAGGTGGACATGCGCCTTGGCCGCGCCCCAGTGCAGACCGAGATCCTGGAGATCGTGGTCCATGTCGGCGAACGAGGCGGGGGTGAGGTTGAAGGGGTCGTCGGGGAAGTTCTCCACCGCGAATGGGTCACGGTCGACGGGACGAGCCCCGAGAGACCGGAGCACCCCGGACGGATAGCGCACCGCCTCCCGCAGCAACTGGAGCGGGTTGACGGTCTGGTCGTCGATGTCGAGGGCCAGCACCTCGGCGATGCGGTCGCCGACCTCCCGACGGCACGCAGCGGCCGCCGCGTCGGCCGTGGCCGGATCGACGGTCAAGCCTTGGTCCTCGGCCACCCGATGCACCGACCGCACCACCCACGGCGCCAAGGCGGCCTGGATACCGTCGGCCAGTGCGATGGCGTAGCCGACCAACATGCGTTCGTCGTCGGCGAGCGAGGACCGGTTCACGGTGCCGAGGTCCCGAGAGCAGCGTTGAGGTTGCCCGACCGAAATCCTTCGAGGTCGACCGTGACGTACCGATAGCCGCCGCGGCGAACCGCTTCGATCACCTCGAGTCGGCGGTCGAGGACCCGCTGAAGGTCACCGACAGGCACCTCGAGGCGAGCCACGTCCTCGTAGTGTCGCACTCGCAGCGAAGCGAACCCGAGGCGCCGCAGGGCGGCCTCGGCCCGCTCGACCGACGACAACACGCCGACCGTGACCGTCGTGCCGTACGGCACGCGCGACGCCAGACAGGCCGCGGCGGGCTTGTCCCAGGTCTCGAGCCCCAACACCTGGGATGTGGCCCGCAGCTCCTCCTTGCTGAAGCCGGCCTCGACGAGCGGGAACCGGGCGCCCCGACGGGCCGCCGCATGTTGACCCGGTCGATGCTCACCCAGATCATCCACGTTGACGCCGAGCACCACCGTCGCCTCCACCTCCTCGGCGAGCGGCACCATGGCGTCCATGAGCGCGTCCTTGCAGTGGTAACACCGGTCTCCGTCGTTGCGCTGATACGCGGCGCGATCCATCTCGTCGGTTGCCACCTCGGTCCAGCGCAGACCCCACGACCGGGCCAGGCGTGCGCAGTCGGCCCGCTCGTCAGCGGCCAGCGACGGTGACACCGCGGTGACGGCCATCACCCGCTCTGACCCGAGGGTGTCGTTGGCCACCCAGGCCAGGAAGGCACTGTCGGCACCACCGCTGAACGCCACGACCAGGCGATCGAAC
>JAOUEE010000104.1 GCA_029858875.1 Acidimicrobiia bacterium | reverse complement strand
TCGTAGGTCTCGGTGAACCGAAGGACGTTGGGACCGAACTGACCCTGGGTTCGCACCCCGACGATCCACCACAGCGAGCAGCCGAGGGTGAGCATCCCGATCCGCACGCCGGCCCACATCGGGGTCCACGAGCGTCGGATCACCATCTCGTACACGACCCACAGGGCCGGGGCCAGCCCCACGAGCAACAGCGACGTGGCATTGATGCTGCCGATGGTGACGGCCACCAGTGCGAACCCAGCCGGGTGACGCCAGCCCTGACTGCGGGTCGCCCGGATGGTGAGGCCGATGAGCCATGGCAGGCCGGCCCACGGCAACAGGAGTGCGGAGATACGAGCGAAGTAGGCCAGGCCGTACGGACTCAAGGCGTAGGCGAACAGCGCCACGGTGACGCCCACGTTGCGCCAACCGATGGTCCGCAGCAGATACCGCACGCCCAGTCCGGCCGCCAGGATCGTGGTGCCGATCCACAGTCTCTGGGCGACCCAGTCGGGGAATCCCAGGGTCTCCATCACCCAGTAGTACGGGCCCATCGGCCAGAGGTAACCGATGTTCTGGTGGGGCACTGATCCCAGACCGACCTCGGGCTGCCACATCCACCGCGAGTCGCTCAGGAGGGCACCGGGATCGAGGTACAGGTAGGGCTTGGTATCGGCGCCGATCTGTCCCCGATCGGTGAGCAGCAGCGGCACGTAGGAGATCACACCCAGAATGACGAGCGAGATCCGGTCGACCAGCAACGCCCGGTCCGAGAGGGGCGACGCCGGGGGAGAGGACATCGATGACGACGGCAACCGACCGGCCGTCAGCGCGGCCGGTGGCCCTTGGCCAGCGCGTCGGCCACCAGCACCTCGAGCGCACCCCGGGCGGTGGCCTCCCACGTGAACCTCTGCGCGTAGGCCAGGGCTCCGGCACCCAGACGAGCGCGCTGCTCGGAATCGGTCAGCAGGTCGTGGAGGGCGTTGGCGAAGGCCTCGTCGCTGGCAGCCAGGAGCCCGGTCTGGCCATCGATGACGGCATCGCGGTGGCCGGCGATGTCGGTGGCGACCGCCGGCGTGGCGCACGCCGCCGCCTCGGTGAGCGTCATGCCCCACCCTTCGCTGATCGAGGCGCTGGCCACCAGCCAAGCCCGCCGGTAGAGCTCCACCAGTTCCTCGTCATCGACCCGACCGGGCAGCTCCACCCAGTCCTCGGCATCGAGGTTGCGGATCAAGGCCTCGATGGTGTCCAGCTCGTAGCCCTCGCCCACGATGACCAGACGCAGTCCGGGAACTCGGCGCCGCACCCGACTGGCCTGCTCGATCAGCAGATCGAACCGCTTCGATGGCATCAGTCGTCCGACGGCGACGATGAGCGGCTCGGCCGAGCGCTGCGAGCCCGGACCGAAGTACGGGTCGATGCCCGGAGGAACCACATGGACCTGCTCGGCCCGGAGTCCCATCTTGTGCACCAGCTCCTCTCGCGACGACTCGGACAACGTGATGATGGGAGTTCCCCGGTACAGCGGTGGGGCGATCCGTTGCTCGAAGACCGATCCCAGCCGGGCCAGCTTGGGCCCGAGCACAAGTGGCCACATCTTCTCGTGGTGATGGTGCAGGAAGACGGCTCGTGGCCCCCGGGCCCACAACGGCGACAGGAAGGGCATGCCATTCCAGATCTCGACCAGTGCGTCGCGCTGGCCGTGACGGCCGGCCAGCTCAGAACCGATGGCCCGCGGAAACACGAGGTAGCGGCCGGCCTTGCGGACCACCTTGTAGCCGTCGCGCACGGCCTTGGGCGGCGAACCCTGCGCCCACGAGGTGCGCATGGTGACGTCGAGGCCGGCCCGGGCCCACACCGAGGCCACCGCGGCGGCGTGGACCTCGGATCCACCGGCCTCGATATCGACCAGATCGCGCCACGCGAACATGTGGATCCGACGGATGCCGGCGCTGGCCGCCAGGTCACCGATCTTGCTCAACTGTTCAGGGGACACGGCCACCTCGGGGGTGGCCAGCCGGCGAGACCGATGCACGGAGATCCTCAGGGAATTTCGGGCGACCCGCGATCCTACCGCCCCCGGGCCGGCATACCGGATCGGGCTCGTGTCACACCGGTCATCGATCGACGGTGGCGTCCTGCTCCTCCACGCGGTGACGGAGCAGGGCCACCTCTTCGGCCAGGGTGCGGACCCGGCCCTCCAGCCGGGAGAGCTCCCACGAGAAGTGCACCGACAACACGAACAGGAACACCAGCCCCATCATCAGCCAGACCGCCGGTGGGTATTCGACCCCGAGCCAACCGGCCACCGTGTCCAGCAGGCTGGGGACGGCGGCCATTACGGCCACACCCGCGCCGATGGTGACCCAGAGCAGGGCGTACTTCGCCTTCAGGACCTGCCGGCTGACCAGGCGCAGGATGAAGGCGATGGCGCCCACGGTGAGGATCACCAGCAGAACATGGGCCTGTGCACTCACGTCGGTCTCCGTTCAGGTCGGGCGCGGGCGGCGTCGCAGCGTCGACGACATCACCGTCACCAGCAAGCGTAGGTAGTTGTACACCAGGCGGAAGCTGCGGTTGGAGGGCTGACCGCCGGCTCGGGCCCGCATGGTGGTGGGAACCTCGCGCACATCGAAGCCGGCCCGGCACGCGCTGATGAGGGTCTCGACAGAGTCCATGTACTCGACGGGGTATTCGGTGGCGAAGCGCTCGAGCAGTGGGCGCCGAACGGCGCGGAACCCCGAGGACGTGTCCACGAAGCTCTGACCGGCCAGGCGCCGGGTGAGCCAACGCAGCGACCGCATGGCCAACCCGCGGGTGGCGCCGACCTCGTAGTCGTCGGAGGAGCCGAAGCGGTTGCCGATGGCCATGTCGGCGCCCTCGTCGAGCGCGTCGAGCAACACCTGGATCTGGCTGGCATCGTGCTGGCCGTCTGCGTCGAACTGCACCGCCCGATCGAAGCCCTCCTCGACGGCGAACCGGAAGCCGGCCCGCAGGGCACCACCGATTCCCAGGTTGAACGGCAGGCGAAGCACGACCGCGCCCGCGGCCCGGGCCACGTCGGCGGTCGCATCGGCGCTGCCATCGTCGATGACGGCCACCGCCAACTCGGGAACGGTGTCGGCCAACTCGGCCAGGACGGCCGGCAGCGATTCCTGTTCGTTGAAGGCGGGAATCACCACCACGGTGCGTGGCTCGGTTTCCACGGGCGCCACGCTACTGGGGGGCGGTGCTCGAGTCGCGCCACGCCTCGGCCAGCCAGCGGCCACCCGAGACCAGCGCGACGGACGCCCCCACGGCGACCACCGGTTCGATCGGGGCTCGATAGCGCAGCACGGCGAGGCTCATGGCCACGGCCAGCAGGGTGACCGCGATCAGCGCCAGGAGGGGGAAAACGGCTCGTCCTCGGCGGCGCAGGATCACGTGACCCACGGCGGCCAGCGCGACCATCGGGTACCACAGCAACACCCCCGGATTGGTGAGCCAGGGCTCCTGGCCGTCGATGAGCGACGTCAGTCGGGCCTGCTGGAGCGGGTGGAACACACCCACGACTCGCCCGATTCGGGCCGCCACCGCGGTGACGGCGCGGCCGCGGTGGGTCTTGATGTAGTCGACGCCGGTCTCGCGCAGGTGGGCCGCGCCCAGCGACTGGTCGACGTAGGTGAGACCGGTGCCCTCGAGAGCGTCGCCCATGCAGGCCAGCCAGTAGTAGCCGATGTACTCGTCGCTGTACGACTCGTCGCAGTTGCCCTGCGCCACGGAGTAGTCGAGCCCGATGGACATGAGGACGGGCTCCTCGAATCGGCTCAGGTTGTAGCCGACCCAGGGCAACACCACGGCGGCGCAGGCCACGCCCGCGGCAGCGAGCATGGTGAGGCGTTGGCGCCAGGACCGGTCGCGCAGCACGATCACGATGAGCGGGATCACGGCGAACAACACGTAGGCGGACAGCTCGGCTCGGGCCTGCGCGGCCAGGCCGGTGAACAGCCCCAGCAAGGCCGCGTTGGCCACGGTGGGTCGATCGAGCGTGCGGTAGGCGGTGTAAGCCGCCATGGCCGCCAGCGGGATGGTGAGCGCCTCGGCCAGGGCCAGGCCGGCGAATCCCCAGATGCTTGGCAGGAAGGCACCGAAGAAGGCCGCCACCAGTCCCACCGTGCGCCCGGCCACCTGCCGGCCGAGGAGTCCGAACGTGAGGGGCGTCAGACTCGACGCCACCGCGGTGACCAGCATGTGACCGACCTGGGACTTCACGCCGACGAGAGACCACGCCGCCAGGTAGAGCGTGTACAGGGGAGGATGATCGGCGGACTGCTGGACCACCCCGAACAGCTCGAGCGGGAGGGGCGCCACCAGGCCTTCCCCCGACGCGAGGTAGTTGGCCTGGGAGCTGTAGACCAGACCGTCACCCCAGATCCTCGAGCGGTAGACGTGCCCGGTCGGCAGCACGTAGTTCTGGATCTCACTTCGGTATTCGAGGATGTAGAACACCTCGAGCACGAACATGCCGACGCAGAAGACGGCGATCACCATCCACCATCGCCGATCCACTGCGCTCACGACCGCCTCGCCCCTGCGCTCGGGCCGACCCGGTGGCTGAAGGTCAGGGCCGGGCGCTCGATGAGCCGGTAGGTGACCCAGGACAGGGCCACGGTCACCGCGAAGGTGGTGCCCACCAACGAGAAGAACGCCACACTCGGAAAGGAGATCTCACCGAGGCCCCACCCGAAGATGGGGGTGCGGTCGGTCACCGCGAACCATTCCTCGATGACCGTCGTGTGCCACAGGTAGAAGCTGTACGAGATGACGCCCAGCCCGACGACCGGTCGTAGGGTGAGGAACCGGTGCAGCGACGAGCCGACGGCGCCGAAGATGGGGGGAACCACCACCAGGAAGGTGACCACTCCGTAGCCGAACTGCCGGTAGAGCTCGACGTGCCACGCGGCGCGGCCTTCGGCGTCACGGGGAAGGCCCAGCTGGTAGCCGATGAAGACGAGCACGGCCAGGGCGCCGAGCCACCACCACCATCCGCTGGTGGTGAGCAGGCGTTCGACCCTGGCCCCCACGTCGCGTCGCCGGGACCAGGTGTGCACGATGGCCAGGGCCATGCCGATGGCGAAGTAGTCGATGGTGCCGAACAACCACAGCGTGGTGTTGAAGGACCAGTCCTGACGCATGGCGATCAGCCGCCACAGCACGCTCACGCCGTAGAGCCCGGCACAACCACCGAGCAACAGCACGGCTCGCTGGCTGACGGGACGGCCACTCACCCAGCGCTTCGCCCCCATGGCCAGCAACGGCAGTATGGCGTAGAAGCTGACCTCGACGGCCAGACTCCACGCCTGGGAGATGCCCCAGAACACCCCGTCGGACGGGTAGATCTGGAGCAGCAGATAGTGGATCCAGTACTCGCGCACCGGTGCCTGGGTGGACACCTCGGGCCGGAACACCAGGTACACGAGGGTCAACACCACCCAGTAGGCGGGGTATATGCGCCACAGCCGGCGCCACCAGAAGCGGGCGGGGGCCGGGAGGGCCCGATCATCGAGGATCGCCTCGACCTGGGGTCGGAACAACAAGAAGCCACTGAGCGCGAAGAACACAGGGACCCCGACATCGAGTGTGTCGAGCAATCCGCCCAGCGAGGAGCTGAAGGTGGCGCCGCTGAAGAACCCCAGGTGGTGGACGAACACGAGGCCAGCCGCGATGGCCCGGAGACCCTCGACGGCAGGGAAGTACACACCGCGGACTGCTCCCGGCCGGGACGGCGCGGCAGACTCCACGGGCGCGGTCACGACGGGTCGGACCCGTTCGAGACCTCCTCGTGGTACTCCTCCTCGACGTTGACGGCCCAGATGTCGTGGGACGCACCCAGGATGTTCTCCACCGTCAGCATCGCGGTGTACATGGAGTGGTCCTGGTTGTTGTACTTGTGCATCCCGTTGCGCCCCACCGGGTACACGTTGACCGCGTGCTCGGCCAGCCATCCTCGTAGCACGTCGACGTTGTGGCGGTAGTGCTCGTCGTACATCGGGTACGCCTTGGGCATGCGCACGACGTGGCCGGCCTCGACGTGGGTGGGGTCGAGCAGACCGAGGTCGGTCATCTCTCGGGTGCCCAGCTCGATCAGGTCGTCATCGGACATCGTCCAGTACTTGTCACCCTCGTTCACGAAGTACTCCAGCCCCAGACAGGTTCGTCCCTCCTTCACCAGGTGGGGGGACCACTGACCGAAGTTCTGCACCCGGCCCACCTTGACCTCGGGCGCATGCACGTAGATCCAGTTGTCGGGGAATCCGTCGGATTCGGGGACGACGAGGGCAACCGTGATGAAGTCACGGAAGCCCAGCCCGTCGGCCGCAGCCAGCACCTCCGCAGGTGGGGCCGGATCCATGGCCTTCACCAGCAGGGGAATGGGCATCGACGAGATGACGTGTGAGCAGTCGTAGCTGGCCGGTGTCCCCGGGCCCGACGTGTGCACCCGCAGCGCCTTGCCCTCGGCGTGTTCGATGCGCGTCACCGGTTGCTGGAACCGCACCGACGACCCGCCGTCGGTGACGAGCTGATGGCAACGTTCCCACATCATGCCCGGGCCGAACTTGGGGTACTGGAACTGCTCGATCAGGCTGGTGACGTCGGTCTGGCCGCGGCGGGGCATCAGCGAGTTGGTGATGGCCTTCAACAACGACAGGTTCTTGATCCGCTGCGCGGCCCAGTCGGCCTGGATGCTGTCGGCGGGGACGCCCCACACCTTCTCGGTGTACGTCTTGAAGAAGGTCTGGTACAGCCGCCAGCCGAATCGTGACGCGGTCCATCCCTCGAAGCTGGTGGTGTCGGCCGGAGGTCGGATACGAGCCCAGACGTACGAGGCCACGCACCGGATGGCCTCGATCGGGCCCAGGTTGCGGAGGGCGTTCATGGCTCGCAGCGGGTAGTCGTAGAACTTGCCCTTGTAGAAGATCCGGCTCATGCGGGGCCGGGTGAGGAAGTCCTCATCGGGCAGGATCTCGTGCCAGAGATCCTCCACGGCCCCCACCTTGGTGAAGAATCGGTGCCCACCGATGTCGAAGCGCCAGCCGTCGCGCTCGGCGGTGCGGCTGATACCCCCGACCACGTCGTCGGCCTCGAGAACCGTCGAGGGCACCCCGGCCTTCATCAGTTGATAGGCCGCCGTGAGGCCGGCGGGGCCGGCGCCGATGATGATGGGATCGAGAGCGTCGGTGGATGACATCGCTCAGGATGATAGATGGCCCACGCCTGCTCGCGGCGCCCAGGTCGGGCCGCAACCCCCAACAGGCGGTGCCCGGCGACCGTTCGGGGGCGTCCTCGCACCGTCGGTCGGGCCGGCGCCTCAGACGGTGAGCACCACCGACTCGGGGTCGGCGGCCAGGCGTCGGACCACCGCGATGTCCACCGTGCGCACGCTGGCCACCCGCTCGCTCCACGAATCGATCACCGCTCGGCTCGAGCCGCTGCGGAAGAAGGTGGTCATCGGGCCCTCCGGTTCGTACCCGTCGACCCCGTCGATGATCTCGGTCGATCCGTTCTGGAGCAGGATCTGGAACGTAGCCATGGCCGGTACCTCCGTGGATTGCGGATCGACTGCTCCACCGTAGAGAGGCTGCCCTGTGCATATCCAGAGGATGACCGGTGGATTTCCCCTCCATGACCGGTGGATTTGTTGTGGACGACGTGGTTGTGGTGTCAAACGGTGCTCGGCCTGCGTGACAGGATGACGCCATGGCCCTCGATGATGCCGGCACCGACCCCCTCGAATTCGACTGTCCCCGCTGCGGCCACGCCGCCGCCGCCGACTTCTACGGCCCGTGCCCCGGCTGTCGTCGCGACCTGCGGAACTCGATGGCCGGCCAGGCCCGCGACGTCGACGCCGCGGCATACGAGCCCAAGATGAACGTCACGCCCAATGCGGTGGCGCTGAAGGAGTGAGCGGCGGGTGATCGGGGTCAGGACAGCGAAAGGCCCCGAGTAGCCTCACCGTTTGACCGGCTGCGCTTCTCGGGGCCTTTACGTGCGACCGTCATCGTCGTCCCAACCCGTCAGCTGGGCTCCGAACCATCCCGAACCACCCCCGAAGGGACGCTCCCGATGGCCTGATGTCACCCCCTGCTCCGTTGGCAGGAAGCCACACCCGAGTCGACCCGGTGACAACCCGTCGGCTGCCCTCGACCGTCGCCCACATGGCCGCCCGGCGGCGCCCACTTGGTGATGATCGAGCCACTTGCCTCGGACCGGCTGCTCCCGCAGATGCTCCGCTGTCCGTCGACACCGGCTGCTGGCTCATCCGACCCGAGCGGTCCGCTCACTCGGTCTTCCGTCGAGCGAACTCGATGGTCGACGTCTGCCAACGTCCCGTGGTCCTTGTCGACTCACCCTCCCCGGTGACGGTTCGGGCTTGTCGGTCTGCTGGCAACGGTTCCTGATCGCCTTCCAGGCACCCGGCCAACCCGATCGCTTCCTTCGGCCGAAGCCTCCGGAACCTTTCGAGCGGACGTGTCGGTCCGGTTGGTTCACGTTCCTCGTTGCTGTCGACACCCTGCCCCTTCGCATCACCGCGGTCAAGGGGTTTCGCGAGATCCCCAGGGCTATCCCCAGATCCGACGCGAAATCCCCATCCCGATCGATGATCTACACAGGTCTGTACACAGCCGAAGCCCCGAGATGTGACCGTCCGACCACATCTCGACCGCATCGGTGATGGCTCGCGCCGAACGACCAGCCGGGGCGGAGGCGGTGCGGTGGGGCCGGGTCAGGCGGGGGCGGTAGCCGGCGGGAACACCGGAGTGGCCGGCGGAGCGAAGACGGGGTCGGCCACCGGCGGCGGGTCGGGGATCACGACCCGGCGGAACGGCGCGGCCGCCCGCAGCACCGCCCCCACGTAGACCTCACGATGGTTGTACGACAGCAGCGCGGCGCGCAGGCCGGCATCGGCCGACAGCGATCCGTCGACCCGGCACAGCAGGCCGGCCGCGGCCAGCGCCGCGTCGTAGAGATTGTGGGGATCGACCACGTCGTCACCGTTGCCGTCTCGGCCGAACGTCCTCCACGACTGCGGGATGAACTGCATCGGCCCCACCGCCCGATCATGGACGGGGTCGCCGTCGAGCGCTCCGCCATCGGAGTCCGAGATGACCGCCGTTCCGTTCTCGCCATCGAGCACGATCCCGATGATCGTGCCACCGGTGTCGCCATTGGCGTCCACCGAGCTGCCGCCGAACGTCCCGTGCCCGGACTCGACGGCACCGATGCCGGCCACCATCCACCACTCGATACCGCAGTCGGGCTGCTCAGCGGCCATGGTGCGCGCCGCGTGGACGTAGGCGTCCACCACCACGAGCGGCTGGCCCACTGCGGTGACCGTGGTCGCCCACCGGGCCGTGCGCACCTCCTCGGCCAGGCCGGGGAGCTCGCCGGTGAGTACGAAGTCGTGGATGCGAGCCTGCTGGAGCACGGCTCGGCCATCCTGGATCTCGGTCTGGAGTCCGTCGAGCTCCTCGGTGTGGTCGGCGATGCGCGTCAACGTGGCGGTGAGCATGGTGTCCAGCTCGGCCTGCTGGGAGTCCAGCGCCTCCCAGGCCATGTCGCTGTGGACAGGGATGGCCGCCACCTCGGCCGCCAGCTGACGATCGAGGGACCGGAGGCCGAGATCATCTTCGCTGCCCACGCCCATGAACTCGGCGACGGCCACCTCGGCCCGGGCCGCAGCTACCTCGTCCAGGGCGGCCAGCAGGGACGTCCGGCGGGTCTTCTCGATGGCCCGCTCTCGGGTGACGGCGTCCAGATCCAGATCGAGAGCGGCCAGCGTCGCCACGGTGGCATCGATGGTGGCCCGTGCGGCGTCACGTCGATACCGGGCCGTCCAGAGCTCGAGCAGCGCCGCCTGGTAGGTCCCGCCTTCGAGCTCCATCAGCTCGAGCCCGCCACTGAGGCGATCCTCGCCGAGGTCCTCCCGAAGGAGGTCCAGGTCGACCGGTGGCACGTCAGAGGCCGAGTCCTCGGGCGCGGTCTGGGCCGCGGCCGTCAGCGAGAGCGCCAGCAGCCACAGGAGCAGGGCGACGAGGGCGCCCGGGGCGCGGCGTACCGTGAACATCAGCGTTCCATCGGCACGATGCGCCCACCGATCGAGGGAATCCTCCGTGGTCAGCCGTGTGGCGCTCGGAGCGCGACGGTGCGATGTGCCCGGCCGGGCGTGGCACGATGGCTCGATGGCCCCATCGGCTGCTCTCGACGAGCTCACGGCGATCGTCGGCCCGAACCACCTGACGGTGGAGCCCGACCTGATGGCGGCGGCCACGGTCGACTGGACCGGTCGCTTCACCGGCTCGGCCGATGCGCTGATCCGGCCGGCCGACGCCGCCCAGGTGGCGGCCGTCATCGACGTGTGTCGCCGGGCGGGCTTGGCCGTCTACACCCAGGGCGGCAACACCGGGCTGGTGGGCGGCGCCGTCCCCCAACAGCCCGGCGTGGTGCTGTCCACTGGTCGTATCCGCCACATCGAGCCCGTGGACCACGGGCAGGTCACCGCCGGGGCCGGCGCAACACTCGCCGAGGTCCAACGGGCTGCTCGGACGGCCGATTGGGAGTACCCGGTCGATCTCGGGGCCCGGGACTCGGCCACCATCGGTGGCACGGTGGCGACCAATGCCGGCGGCATCCGGGTCCTCCGGCACGGCATGACCCGCCGCCACGTGGTGGGCGTCGAGTGCGTCACCGGGGCCGGGGAGATCCTGTGCGACCTGCGGGGTCTGGCCAAGGACAACACGGGGTATCACCTCCCGTCGCTGCTGACCGGGAGCGAGGGCACCCTGGCCGTCATCAGCCGGGTCCGGCTGGCCCTGGTCACCCCGTCGGACGAGACCGCGGTTGCCCTCGTTCCGCTCCCGTCGAACGGTGCGGCGGTGCAACTGGCCGCCCGGCTCGGTCGTCATGGCGAGGTGACGGCCATCGAGTACCTCCGGCTCGACGGGTGTCGGCTGGTGGCCGAGCACCTCGGCCGGTCGGTCATCCATCCCGACTGGCCGGTGAGCATCCTGGCGGAGGTACAGGGACCAGCCGGCATGGCCGAACGGATGGCCGAGCTCGTCGAGGAGCATGTGCCGCCCCGGTCGGCGGCCGAAGCGGTCATCTCCACCGACGCTCGTAGTCACCAGGGCCTGTGGGCGTGGAGGGAAGGCCATACCGATGCGCTCGCGCGGCGGGGCACGGTGCACAAGCTCGATGTGTCAGTACCCCCGCGTCACATGACCGCCTTCCTCGACCAGGTGGATGACGCCGTCCGCGCCGATGCACCCGGTGCGGGGGTCTGGGTGTTCGGCCATCTCGGTGACGGCAACGTGCACGTCAACCTCAGCGAGCTCGACCCCCTCGATCAGCAGGCCGACCGGGTGGTGCTCGACCTGGT